>JARFRT010000463.1 GCA_029287105.1 Akkermansiaceae bacterium
CAGGCGACCTTCAACGCCACCATGGACGTGGCCTCGTCGAAGGAACTGCTCACCAACCTGATCGCCGCCTCCCGCAAGCTCGGCAAAAACGCCGACAAGATCCCGGTCTGGGAAAAAATGCTCACGAAAATGCCGGAATACATGGTTGCCGAAAATGGCATCATCAAGGAGTGGCTCACGCCGAAACTGGGCAACAATGACGCCCACCGCCATTCCTCCCAGCTCTATCCGCTCTACGACGGCCTGCCGGATGAAATCGCCAACAGCCCGAAACTCCGCAGCGCGTTTATCAAGAGCGTCGAAGACAAACTCGAACGCTACTGGAAAGACAACGAGCGCGGATTCATGTCCTTTGGCATCGTCCAGCTCGGACAGGTCGCCGCCAGCCTCGGCCATGGCGAGATCGCCCACCACTGCCTCAAACACCTCGTTTACGGCTTCTGGCTCAATAACCTCGCGTCGATGCACAATCGCCGTACGCTGTTCAACATGGACATCAGCGGTGGCCAGCCATCCGTGGTCATCAAGATGCTGGTCGCTGCCGATCCGGGCCAAATCAAACTCCTGCCCGCCCTGCCCAAAGCATGGCCAACAGGAACCATCGAGGGGGTGCTGTGCCGCGGCCAGATTGAGATCAAGAGCCTGAAGTGGTCTGCGGATGGGGTCGATGTCACCCTGCTATCGGGTAAGGCCCAGACCATCACCCTCGAACTACCCGGCACGATTTCCGAGCTCAAGGTGGTCAAGGGCGCCGCCAAGGCCGCCAAGGGTGGTGCTGCCAACCAACAAAAACTCACCCTCCCGGCCAACGAGGCGGTGACCCTGAAAATTAGCTACACACGATAATTTCACCGACTCATCCATAGCCCCCACATAACCCAATACATAAGAAATCATGAACGTCTCCACCCTCGATATCGGCATCATCATCGGCTACCTGGTCGCCATCATCGCGCTCGGTATCATTGTCGGCTTTCGCAAGAACACCACCAGCAGTCAGCTGTTTTTGAGCGGCCGCTCAATGACCTGGCCTGTCATCGGCATCTCGCTGTTCTGCGCCAACATCTCCTCCATTCATCTGGTCGGACTTGCTGCCGGTGGCTTCGGCGACGGCATGCCGGTGGGTAACTTCGAATGGGGTGCCTCCTTCTGCCTCATCATCCTCGGTCTGGTCTTCGCTCCGTTCTACTTCCGCACCAAGCTCAGCACCCTGCCTGAATACGTGGAGAAGCGCTATAGCCCGACCACACGCACGATTCTGGGTATCATTTTCATTCTCTCCGCGCTGTTGGTGCACATCGGCATCAGCCTCTATGCCGGTGCCGTATTGATGGAGAAGTTTTTCGGGATTGGTGTCATCACCGCCATCGTCCTGATGGCCGGGCTGTCGGCAGTGTACACCATTCTCGGCGGTTTGCGGGCGGTGATGATCACCAACCTGGTACAGGTGGTCATCCTGCTGGCCGGTGCGATCACCCTGACCTACCTCGCCTGGCAGGCGCTGGGTGAGCAGAAAGGCATCACCACCTACACAGAGCTCAAGCAGGCGGTATCCAGTCTTTCTGCCGCCAGAGGTGATAACATTTCACCCACTGTGCTGCAGGGGATCTGGAATGAGGACGGGGGACTCAACAAGTATTCCTGGCTGTGTGTGCTGGTCGGCTATCCGATCCTCGGTATCTGGTACTGGTGCACCGATCAGACCATCGTCCAGAATGTGCTGGCCGCCAAGACCGAGAAGGACGGTCGCGACGGGGCTATTTTTGGTGGTTTTCTCAAGATCCTGCCGGTTTTCTGCATGGTGCTTCCCGGCATGATTGCCTACGTCCTCTACCATGACGAGATCGGCTCCGCGAAAAACGACACCCTGATGGTGCTGATGGAGAAGTTGCTGCAGCCCGGCTTCCTGGGCTTGTTCGCCGCCGGCCTGTTGGCCGCGCTGATGAGTACGGTGGCTGCGGCGCTCAACAGTATCGCGACGCTGGCTTCCACCGATGTCCTCAAGCGCTTGAGGCCCGACACCCCGGACAAGACGCTAGTCTGGTTCGGCCGTATTTCCGCCATCGTGGTGGTGCTGCTGGCCATGGCCTGGTCCACCCAGGGCGGTAAGTTCGCCAGCATCTTCGATGCCATCAACCAGATCCCGATGATGTTTGCACCGGCCATCACCACCATTTTCCTCGGCGGTGTGTTCTGGAAGCGCGGCACCAAGCAGGCGGCCATCGCCACCATGGTCTTCAACATCGTCGTAGGTGTGCTCTACATGACGGCTGTGTTGGTGGATGATCCCATCTTCACCGAAACCCAATGGGTGGCCGATTTTGTGGCCATTCCCTTCATGCTGGTGGGCGGAATCTTCTTCGCGCTGTGCCTGGCCACCTACATCATCACCAGCCTGGCCACGCCGCCTCCCGCGGAAGCCAACATCAAAGGCCTGGTCTGGGATACGCCTCTGGCCTTCCTCAAGGAAGGTAAAATCAAGGGTATCACCGATCCACGGATCATGGCCCTGATTCTCCTGATTCTCATGGCCTTCCTCTACTACGTAATGTAATGATATCGACATCTGACACCAAAACGATGCAAGCCTACGTGCTCCACGGCGCGGAGGATATCCGCCTCGAACAAGCACCCTGTCCCGTCCCGGGCCCTGATGAAGTACTGGTCAAGGTGCGCGCCGCCGGCATCTGCGGCAGCGACCTCCACTACCACGCCCACGGCCGTTGTGGCAATTTCATCCCGACCCGACCGTTCATCCTCGGTCACGAGTTCGCCGGTGAGATCGTCGCTTCCGGTGATGAAGCGAATGAGAAACTCGTCGGCACGCGGGTAGCGGTCGATCCGTCACGCCCGTGTGGTCGCTGTAAACTCTGCCGGCAAGGCCGATACAACCTTTGCCCGGACATGGTTTATTTTGGATCCGCCAGCGTGGTTCCACCGAGCGATGGCTGTTTTGCCGAGTATGTGGTGGCGCCCGCCAGAAACTGCGCGCCATTACCCGATGGTTTTGAATTTGCCTGGGGTGCATTGTTAGAGCCGCTCAGTGTGGCAGCCCACGCCGTGCAACGCAGCGGCGGAGTCTCCGCCAAGTCGGTGCTGATCACCGGCGGCGGCACCATCGGCCAGATGATCCTGTTACTTGCGACCGCCTTTGGTGCGAGCAAGGTGGTGGTCTCCGATGTCAAACCTTTCGCCAGATCCTTTGCCGAGGAGCAGGGGGCGACCGCCACCCTGGACCCAACCAGCCCCGACTGCGCGGCGCAGGCCGCCGAGCTCGCCCCGGATGGTTTCGAGGTCGTGTTCGAGGCTGCCGGTGTCGGTGCCGCGCTCACCCAGGCATTTGGTCTCAGCGCCCGTGGTGCCACGCTGGTGCAGGTCGGCACCTTGCCTGACGGCACCGAGATTCCGGCGAATGCCCTGCTCACCCGCGAGTTGCAATACATCGGTTCGTGGCGCTTCGCCAACGTGTTTGAGCGGGTCATCGAGTTGGTGGTTTCCGGAAGAATCGATGTGCGTCCGCTGATCACGCGCAGTTTTCCCTTTGCACAGCTGCCCGAGGCAATCGTCGAGGCCACCGGTGCGGATGTGATCAAGGTGCAGATTGAAAACGCATCGTAGCCAGAGTCAGCTAATCTATCATGGACTATCAAGTATTGGGAGGCACGGGACTGAATGTGTCCCGACTGAGTTTTGGCGCATCTGCCCTGGGCAGTGTTTTTCGCACCATTGACGAGGACGAGGGGATCAGGGCGGTGCATGCCGCGCTCGACGCCGGCATCAACTACATCGACGTCGCGCCTGCCTACGGCGGGACGGTGGCGGAGTCGGTGCTGGGCAAGGCGCTGCGGGACGTCCCGCGCGACCGCTATTTCCTGTCGACCAAGGCGGGGAAATACACCGCACCCGGCGGCTACGGTGCCGACGAACTCGATTACTCCGAGTCCCGCATCCGTGCAGGGTTGCAGGAAAGCATGGACCGGCTCGGGGTGGACTACTTCGACATCGTCCACCTGCACGATTTTGAGTACCAGCATTTTTCACTCACCGAGAGTGCCTTTACCGAAGGGTTCCCGACCCTGGTCAAGCTCAAGCAGGAGGGTGTGATCGGCGCGGTCAGCGCGGGGATTTACCCGATGGATCTGTGGCACCGGGTGGTTGCCGAAGCGCCGGTCGACGCCATTCTGCTGCACAACCACTACTGCCTGAGCGACACCCGCGGCCTGGAGTTGGTGGCCGGCTGTGAGGCCCGAAACATCGGGGTGATCAACGCCTCGCCCTTTGCCAGCGGCTTGCTGACCGGCGGCCCGATTGCCGACTGGCATCCTGCCGGCGAAAATGAGCGGAAAGTTTTTGCGCAGGCCGCCGTATACTGTGAGCAACAGGGGACGTCACTGGCGAAGATCGCGTTCCAATTCGCCTGCCACGACTCCCCGTTTCCGACCACCATGTTCAGCAGTTCCCGAACCCGTTCCGTTGCGCGTAACCTCGCGTGGTATGACGAACCGCTCGACTCGGAATTGCTTGCCGAGGTGCGCCGGATTCTCAAACCGGTCATCGACAAGCAGTGGGACTACGACGCCGGAATCGATCGGCTCAAGGACAGCTGAGCAATCCCCCTTTTTTCCCAAAAAGCCGAAGCCAAGCCGACCCCCATCATGAAGATAGACAGCCACCAGCACTTTTGGGCGATCAACGACACTGATTATGTATGGATGGGTGATGAGCATGCCTCCATCAAACGCGATTTCCTGCCGGCCGATCTGGCCCCCTTGATGGCAGCAAGCGGAATCGACGGATGCGTCGCCGTACAGGCCCGGCAGATGATCGAGGAAACCCGCTGGCTGCTCGGTCTGGCCGAGCAAAACGACTTTATCCGGGGTGTCGTCGGCTGGGTGCCGCTGATCGAAAATGCCGCCGCCCCGTGGCTCGAGGAATTTGCCACCCACCCGAAACTCACCGGCGTGCGCCACGTCGTCCACGACGAACCCGATGACGATTTTATCCTGCGCGAGGATTTTAATGCCGGAATCAAACAGCTCGCTCAGCACGGGCTGGTCTACGATATTCTGATCTTTGCCAAACATCTTCGCCAGACGGCCCGCTTTGTCGACCGCCACCCGGGACAGGCGTTTGTGGTCGACCACATCGCCAAACCGAGTATTCGGAAGGGGCAATTTGATGACGCCTGGGCCGCGGGAATCCGCGAGCTGGCCCAGCGTGACAACGTCAGTTGCAAGCTCTCCGGCATGATCACCGAGGTCCGTGACGCCGAGTGGGATACCGAGCTTCTCCGACCTTACTTTGAAACAATCATCGACGCCTTCGGTGCGCAACGCGTCATGTTCGGCTCCGACTGGCCAGTCTGCCAACTGCGCGGAACCTATCAGGAGTGGGCCCGGACCGTTTCCGCAATGGTGGCGCCCCTGAGCCCGGACGAGCAGTCCGCCATCTGGGGCGGGAATGCAGCACGGGTCTATGGCCTGGCCACCTCCTGAGTCTGACTGGAACTCTTGGGCGATTGTCGATAGCAACGTCAAGTGCCACACACAATCATTTCTAACAATAATAAATCTATGAAACACACGATTACCCGAACCCGTTTTTGTATCCCACTCATGTTTGCCTCGGCCAGTCTGGCGGTTGCCGCGCCGGCCGGTTGGTGGACGTTTGAAAAGGAGTCGAAGGAAATAGCCCACGACCAGGCCGGTGGTGTCACCGACACGATCGAAGGTGAATTCAAACAATGTGCCGGCGTCGTCGGCTCCGCCCTCAAGCTCGACGGCTACACAACCTGCATTGTGCGCGCGGCGGCCAAGGCACCCGTCCTCAAGGGTGACTTCTCCGTCGACGCCTGGCTGGCCTTCGGCGCCTACCCGTGGAACTGGTGCCCGGTTCTGACCCAGGCAGACGGCCAGTCGGCGGGCTACAGCCTGGCCGCCGGACCACGCGGAGAGGTGCGGCTGCAGGTCGCGGTCGGTGGCAAAATGCAGGAAATCGTGTCCGACGACTGGGTGATCGGACTGCACCAGTGGGTGCACGTCGCCGGTGTCTATCAACAGGGCAAGGGGATGCGCCTCTATGTCAATGGGAAGCCGGCCAAATCGGTCGGGTCGACCGGGAAACCCGATTTTGCCCCGAAGGCCGACCTGCGGATCGGGATGAACTACGAGGCGGGAAAACCCTCGCATATCCACCGCGAACACGGCACCAGACCGGCGTGGTACAGCCTCGACGGGATCATCGATGAGGTCAGGCTGAGTGCCGCGGCGCTGACCGATGCCGAGGTCGCCGCGCAGGTGAAGGCAGCGGGCACCCCCGGTAAGCCAGACCTGCAGAAGCGGGTGCTGCCGACCGGACCGAAAGGGGCAACCGGCTTCGGCGCATTCTACACCCAACTCAAGTACTACGACGAATGGGACGCGCTGTGGCCCGTCGGCCCCGACACCGACGTGGTTGTCGGGTTCGACGATTCCGATGTGCGCGTGGTATTCTGGCGCGGCAGCCGCTACTCACCCGCCTGGGTCACCGGTAAGGGCCAGTGGATGGCCGACCAGAGCGTCGAGGCCTGGGGCAATGGCGCCGATGACAAGGAAGGATGTTTTGAACACATGCAGGACGCGCTCTGCCGGTACTCCCACGTGCGGATCATCGAGAGCACCCCGGCCCGGGTCGTGGTCCACTGGCGCTACGCTCCGGTCAGCTCGCGCGACCACCTCTGGCGCACCAACCCGAAAACCGGACGGGCCTGCTGGGTGGACGAATACTACACCATCTACCCGGACCGCACCGGGATCCGCAAGGTGATGTGGAAAACCGGCACGCTCGGCAGACCGCGCCAGTTCCAGGAGTCGCTGCCATTCACCAGCCCGGGACAGCTCCGCAGCGATGTGGTCCACCAGCAGTTCGTCAGCGTCGGCAACCTCGCGGGCGAAACGAAGCAGATGTCTTACATCGAGGGCAAACCCGACCGCAATGCGCCGAAGCCCGACAAACTCGTTTTCCAACAGTATAATTTCAAGTCTGCCGACAAGCCGTTTATTGTCTTTGAAACCGGCAACCGCATGAATGGGGTGCGCAATTTTCCCATGGGGCCGAAAGGGATGGATATTCCGGGGTCTTGCAACCACTGGCCGGTCGGACAGGCGCGTTGCGACGGCCGCACCGTGCAGGCGCCCGACCGCCCGACGCACTTCGCCGGATTCCCGATTTCCAGCCCCCCGGTGCACGAGGCCGACGGCCGGTCATGGTGGAATGGGATCTACGGGATGAAGGACCTGACGATGGAGCAGATCCGCCAGCTGGCACTCGGTTTTAACCGACCTGCCGTGTTGAAACTCGAGGGCGCCGGCTTCAGCGGCGGCGGGTTCGACCGCGGCCAGCGCGCCTACACGCTCACCCGCAATGCCGCAGGTGCGGCACTGAAATGCGCCATCCACGCCAGCACGCAGTCACCCGTCCGTAACCTCGCACTCACCATCAAGGGGTGGGGTGCAGACGCAGCCAGCCTCAGCATCAATGGAAAGAAGGTCGAGTCCGGGAGCACATTCAAATCCGGCCACGTCCGGCGCATGGGCAGCACGGACCTCGTGGTCTGGATCAAGCTCGACACGGATCAACCCGTCAGCCTGGAGTTGAAATAATATCTACGAGCGCCTCGTCAGAGATCCTCATCCATTCGCCAACGGCGAATCTCATATCAGCCTGGTGAACGGATTCGATCCGTTCGCCAGGTCATGCCGGCATTACTTGGCTTTCACCGACTGCAGAATGCTGTTGATATCCTTGCCGTGTTTCTGCACCGATTCCGGCGTTGAGACAAAAAACAGCATGAAGTAAGTCTCACCCTTGGGTGGGACGAAAAGTGCGCAGTTGATGATGATTTTGGTTCCTTCCTCGTCCACGTTAGTGGCATTGAATAATGAGATCTTCAAGCCGTTGACCTCACCATTCTGCGTGGGATCAATCTTTAAGTTCTTGAACTCCTCGCGCAGCCCTTGCTGCGCCTCCTTGATCGCATCGGCCGCATCCTTGGCATCCAGCGCAATCAGCTCCGCCGCAGCCAATTCATCTTCAGGCGCCGCTGAGAGCGACTGCTCGTCTTCGGCATCAACCTGCCATTTGTCGGGAAATGCAATCGAGAAAATAGGCTCGTCGGCAGGATAGTTGTAGACCTGATCGGCGCTCGCAAATGTGCTGCCAATAACCGCGACAATGAGTGGGAGGAATGTTTTTTTCATAATGGTAGGAACAATATTTCGCGACTTTAGTTATCCCGCCCACGATGTCAATTTGATTTATGCCAAGGGAGATCCTTTTGCATTGCACCCGCCACGGCCGACGGCCATCAATGTTTGCCGTCGCTGCCGATCCGGCCCCGCGCCGCTTACCCGGCAACCACCGGGCGGCACTCGTGCTGCAACCACTGCTGCTCCTCCTCGTCCAACAGCGGCGAGAGCTTCTCAAGCACCTCGCGATGATGGGCATTAAGCCATTCAAGCTGATTGGGCGGCAACAATGACGGCTCGATCAAATCCGTGTTGATCGGACAGAAGGTCAGGTTTTCAAACTTGAAGAAGCGACCGAACTCCGTCTCCTGACTGAGCACCGTGTGGACCATGTTTTCGATCCTGATGCCGTACTCGCCAGGACGATAGCAGCCGGGTTCGATGGTGGTGATCATGCCGAGCTTCATCTTTTCGACGCTTGTTCCGGAAATGTTCTGCGGTCCCTCGTGAATCTCGAGCCCGAATCCCACACCATGGCCGGTGCCGTGTTTGAAATTGCGGCCGTGGCGCCAGAGTGGCTGGCGGCAAACGCCGTCGAGCTGCGCCCCGGTCGCGCCCTCGGCAAATTCCAGCAGCAGCAACTCGAGCATGCTGCTGAGCACCAGGGTGTAATCGTCCTTCTGCTTCTGGGTGGGTTCTCCCATGGGGATGGTGCGGGTGGTATCCGTCGTGCCGTGGAGGAAATTACCCCCGGAGTCGATCAGGAAGATGTTCTCCAACTTGACCGGGACATCCGATTCCTCATCCACGGAATAATGGTTCAATGACCCGTGAGGCCCGTATCCCATGATCGATTCAAAACTCACATGGCGGAAGCCATTCACTTCGGCGCGAAAGGCTTCCAGCTTGTGGCTGGCGGAAAGCTCGCTGACCTCCTCACCCGCGTGCAGGCTGCGGTAGAGCCATACGAAGAACTTCACCATCGCGGCGCCATCATCGATCAGCGACTGCTTGAGGTGTGCCACCTCGGTGGCGTTTTTGACCGCCTTGAGATCCGTCACAATGGCACGGTCTTCGAATTGCGCGCAGTGCGCGCTTGCCTTGGCGAGGCGATAGCTGGTGTAGTTGGGGACATGGAGCAGACGGGTCGACGCATCCAGGGCGCATAGCGTGGGCTCTATTTCGTCGTAGTCCTTCAAGGTCACTCCGGCGGCTTCAAACTTCTCGCGTGCCTCGGAGGTCACCTTGTCCGGATCGACGAAAAACAACACCTCGTCGAGCGTGACCAGGGTGTAGCAATAAGGGGTCGGATTGCTCGCGATGTCGGTGCCGCGGAAGTTCAGCAACCAGCAGGATTCATCCGTGCGGCCGAGTAAATACGCCGTCAATTTCTGTTCGACCATCTTTTCGCGGACCTCGGCAATCTTGGCTTCGATGCTTTTCCCAGCGTAATCGTCACTCACTAAAAACAGTTCGCCTTTGGGCGGCGCCGGCCGATCAACCCAGAGCGGGCCGACCAAATCCAGATCACTCCGCGTCTTCAGCCCCGCCGGCTTGAAGCTCTTCAGCCAGGTCTTGGCCTGGGTGAAATTGGTGTCAGTGCCATTGAATGCCACCGTCTGGCCCTCCTCCATATGTGTCTTCAGCCACGTCTCGATCGACGGCACATCCAGGTCACTCATGCGCATCAGTTCGATTTCCGTGCCATCGAGCGCTTCGGTAGCAGCCTCATAGTAGCGGCTATCAGTCCACAAGCCGGCCCAGTCAGCCGTGACCACGACGGTTCCATTGGACCCGTTCATGTGGGAAAGCCATTTGCGCGAACGCCAGTGCGGTGCCACGTATTCGTTGTTATGCGGATCGGTATTGGACACGATCAATGCGTCGATGTTTTCGGCAGACATCGCGTCGCGCTAACTCGTTAGTTTCTCGTCAACTTGCATGAAGGCAGCAAACTCACTGTGAGGCAACGAT
>JARFRT010000480.1 GCA_029287105.1 Akkermansiaceae bacterium
GTCATGAATTTTCTGCTGGGCGGCCCATGAGTTCTTTTTAACTTCGTCCACTGTGCGGGCATAGCGCACTCCTTTACAGTAGCGGTCCATCTCCTCATCCGCATAGCTGTTGATATTATTGGTCTGAGGTCGGGGTTCACCCTGCGCGTCATAGGCCGTTTTCGAGAAGAAGGATTGGTAATATCTGGGGAATGGTGGCGTCGACCCCCACCCCCATATCACCATATCATGCGCCTTGTTCATCACCGTTTTGTAAAACACGGTAGACTCCTTGCCGTCGGCACGGAGCTCCATTCCCGCCTTTTTCGCCTCTTCCTTGAGAATCGCCACAACCTTGGGGTAGTAGGCGACATTGGCATAACTCATGTTCACGGCGAGACGCTCACCACCCGGCTTGCGCAGCACCCCGTCCGGTCCCTCCTCCGTGTAGCCGGCGGCGGCAAACAACTCCCGCGCCTTGCTGACCGAATACTCCCTGGCTTTGACCTTGGGGTTGGTAAACTCACCAAACCCCTCGCTGAACTGCCGCAACCTCGAGTAGTCGCCCCGGAAAACGACATCGATCACCTTCTGCCAGTGCAGCGCGTGGGCAATCCCCCGTCGTGTGTTGAGATCTTTCAAAATGGGTCGGTGGGTATTTAAATACGCTCCCCTCGGCACTCGCGGGTACTGGGTGAAAAATTTGTAGCGTTCGATGTATCCGGCAAAGACCGGCTTGATCTCCGACTTCTCATACCAGTAGTTGGGACGGGTCAGCCCGAACACATCCAACTGACCGGCACGGAACAATTCAAAGGCTTTCGACTCATCACGGATCGTTGTGTAGACGAGCTTGTCAGGGTTGAAGCGGTGCCGGTAATACTTCTTATCCTTCGCCCACCAGTCCTTGGCACGGGTCAGCGTCACCGACACGCCTTTGACCACATCCTTGTCGCGCACGTAATACGCACCGGTATGAGGGGCCACCTTCCATTGGTAGCGGTCCACATAGTCCGCCGCGTAGTCGGCATAGAAATGCGGGGCGGCCGGCACGATGTTGGCAAAATACGGCATCAGCGGCTTCGATTCAGGCAGACTGATCGAGACGTAATTGTCCCCATAACTCGCGACCTGCGCCAGCTGCTCCCGGAAATACTGTTTCTGATAGGGGGCGGACACGTTGTCGGAAACACGCACGTAGATCCCGATCATAAAATCCTTGGCTACAATCGGCTGCCCGTCGTTGTAGCGCGCATCCGGATCGAGCTCAAAATAAACCGTGCGCCCGTCGGCACTCACCGCCCAACGCCGCGCCACCCCGGGAATCACCTTCGAGGTCGTCGGGTGAAGCCCGACCAAGCCAATCTCGAGTTCGTCGTAGAGCCGACTCCGGAAGCTGTTGTTAGACTCTTTGCCAAAAGGCCTGACCGTAGCGGGAAACTCGGTGATGAAATAGCGGAATACCCCGCCCTTCCTTGCCCGGGGATCGCCAATCTCGGGTTGATCCATCCCGTCTTCCCAACTCAAGTCTTCCGGTATGTCCTCGGGCTTCTTAAACACAAAATAGCCGCCGAGCGACTGCCGGTATTCAACCCGTGCCAACTCGCGCTGCGCGTCTTCAAGCTCACCCTGGATCTCCTTGCCCGCCGCCTCATCGGCGCCAGCAAGTTTCTCCTCGAGATCCGCTACCTGGCTACTCACCCGCGCGTGCTCACCCGCCAGCCACTTTTTGACATAGTTGTTATACTTCGGGACAAACTCATCAAAACCCAGATGGCGATCGACATCCTCCGACTCGTCACCACAGGAATGCAGGCCGAGAAATGTGACCGGCAAAAGCAGCAGGCATAACAGCGGACGAAACAAACGGTCGTATCGGGTTAACATTACTTGTAATAGGTGAATTTTTTCGGATCAAATGCCTCACGCACAGCCTCGCCAATGAAGGTGACGAGTATGAGCAGGGAGACCAGGCAGAGGAACGAGGCGCTGACCAGCCACGGGGCGGACAGATTACCCAGACCATCCTTGAGCAGCGTCCCCCAGGTGGCGTATTTCGGCGGCAATCCGAAGCCGAGGTAATCAAGCGAGGTCAGCCCCATCACCAGACCGGACACGGAAAAGGGCACCAAGGTGACCAGAATTGCCACCGCATTGGGCAGGATGTGCTTGAAAATAATGCGGGGCGTCGAGCACCCGATGATGCGGCTCGCCGCCACGTAGTCCCGCGCCTTCTCTTTCAACGCCGCCGTCCGCATCAGGTAGGTCATCCCCATCCAGCTAAACAAAACCAAAATCAACAAAATCACGCCCAAGCCAGACTTCTCCTTGACCTGCACCGGCACGGAGGCACTGACAATGATGATCACAAACAGGAAGGGAATATTGGAAAAAACCTCGATCAACCTCTGCACAAACAGATCAAAGAAACCACCAAAAAACCCCATCAACAATCCGATGGAAATCCCGATCAGGTAGATCGCCGGGATGTAGAACAATGCCGCCTTGAAATTAACCTGCAAACCGCCGTAAAGATAAGCCAACACATCGTACCCCTGCGGCGTGGTACCCAGCAAATGACCCATGTTGAAACTCGGCGGGGCGGGCGCATAATAAACGACGCTCAGCTCGCTACTCCCCTGGCTTAAAAAAGAATCCTTCTCGCCCTCGCCATTCCAACTCTCGGAAACCAGCGCGCCCCGACGGTACTGTGCACCGTAAACCTGGTTGTTTTCACGGTCCCAACCATCGGCAGCACCGTCCTTGAGCCCGTCCCGGTAACGATACCGCAAATGCATCCTGCCGGGGTCGTTCAGGTCGTAAATCTTGGCCGCCAATCCGGAATATGGCCGCTCCGATCCAGGGTAACACAACAATTGATCGTCCCGCACTACAAGCTCCTGGGTTGGCACCGTCACCGTGTCCTGCGTCGGTGCATACGGCACGACCGGCATCAGCACCCAGTTGCTCGGGTTCTCATCCTTGAACTTCTGCTTCAACCGGCGGTAATTGGGCTTGGCCTCGGCCGCATCACCGGATAGCCCGAAGTGCTTACCCTTGAACATTACCCCCCCGTTCTCACCGGTCTCGTAAAAACGCTCCAATGCGGGGGAATACATCTTCCCCTCATACCTGACCAAAAGAGCTTCATTGCCGACGAGCACATGATCAAGCGCGGCAAGCAACCCGAGAAAACCAATGATCAGAAACGAACGATGACCCCGCGTAATCGAGCAAAACCGGTCAATCCGCCGCTGGGTAATCGGGGTGAACTGCGATCCGCGGGGGAACTTGAGCAACAACATCACCCCGCATGCCAGTGACACCAGCACCGCTAACCAGCCAAACCACAAAAACGGCTCATCCCCCGACCCCCAGTTCAACCACTGCAGCTCCCGACTGACATCAAAGCCCCACCGCAAGGTCGGCAACTTGAGTGCAAACCACTCCCCCAGCGATGACAACACCGCGCCAACAACCATCACCCATCCCATTTTGCGAAATATCATGTCTAGTGGAATTTAATACGGGGGTCGATCATGGCCACGATGATGTCTGAAAGAATGTTACCCACGATCATCAGAAACGCCGCGATGGTGAGCGTGCCCATGATCACCGACTGGTCTCTGTTCTGGATCGCCTGAAATTGGAGCAAGCCAAACCCCTGGATATCAAACACAGTCTCCACCAGCATGCTTCCACCCACAAAAATGGTGATCAACCCACCCAGGCTCGTCGCGATCGGGATGAATGAGTTTCTGAAGGCATGCTTAAACACCGCACTGCGAAAACTCACCCCCTTGGCCACGGCCGTCCTGACGTAATCAGCCGCCAGATTATCCATCAGGTTGTTTTTCATCATCATCGTCGTATAGGCAAACCCACCGACGATGTAACAGGTCAACGGCAACACCGTGTGGTGCGCCAGATCTCCGACCTTCTGCCAAAACGTGAGGTCCTCAACATCCGGACTCATCAACCCGAATAACGGAAACCAACCCATCCTGGCACCCAGATAGACCAACAGAATCGCGCCCAAGGCAAAGCCCGGAATCGAGTATCCGACAAATACCATCACCGAGCTGGCATTATCCAAAAACGTCCGGTGCTTGATCGCCTTCAATATCCCCAAGGGAATACAGACCGTGTAAATGATGATCGTCGACAGCAAACCGAAATAAACCGCAATGGGTACACGCTGGAGAATCATATCCGATACCTTGTCCTGATAGGTCGACGAGCGCCCCATGTCCCCCTGCAACATCCCTGAAAACTTCGTTTTATAGACGACCGCGCGATAGGGTTTCGGCGGTGCCTTACTCACATCGAGCTGATTCCTTCGCGCCCAGCGTTCCGCACGGTCCTGCGGAGCGTCGATCCTGACACTCCACCCCTCGGTCGACACCTTCTTGCCGGTATCGACAAAAACAGCCGCCTCCGGGTCCTGCCTGTCCACCTTGACCTGCCGTCCCGACCCCTTGAGCACCACCAGCGTTTCATTTTCCGCGTCCTCGATCACCTCGGCACCAATGACATCCTCACCCCCTTTCTTGATATCCTGCCTACTGATCAGCCGCTCCCTTGGAATGATGCCCAACCACTGGATATAGGCCACCAGCACCGGTTTATCATATCCATATTCCTCTTCCAACTCCTCCAGTTGCTCATCACTCAGCCCGGCCTGACTCTCGTCCCCGGACGCCTTCGAGCTTTCATCACTCTGCGATGCCCGCTGCATCGCCCGCTCCATCGGACTGCCCGGCATAAACCTTGTTAAACTGAACACGATCACGGTCACCCCGAGCAAGGTGATCGGGACAAGCATCAATCTTCTGATAAAATAGGCCTTCATAAGGAATTGGCAAACTCTCCAGCATCCCAGAAAGCACAGCCATGTTCTATGACACGAAATCTGCCGACGCAAGCCCCCCGTTTGCAAATCGTCACCGGATCAATTTTGACTCAAAAAAAGCTCCACATTCTTGTTAAGAACAGCCAGCCTTTCACGCATGTGCAAGGCACTTCTCCTTTATCCATTGATTCCCGCCTTCGCTCTGATCCTGTCGGCGTGCAAGGGCGACTCCCCCATTGATACCTACACGAAGAAAAAGATCCTCGTGATCGGCAACAGCGCGGAACCCCAGGGCCTCGACCCCCAGGTCGTCACCGGCGTGCCCGAAAACAACATCATCCGCTCGATTTTTGAAGGGCTCTGTGTCGAACACCCATCCCGGGAAGGCGTCCACCTGCCGGGCGCCGCCGAAAGCTGGGAGGCGAACGACGATTTCACCCACTGGACGTTCCACCTCCGCCGTACCGGCCAGTGGTCAGACGGCATCCCGATCACCGCCGAGGACTTTTTGTTCGCCTTCCAACGGATCCTGCATCCGGACTTTGGCGCCGAGTACGCCAGCATGCTCTACTACATCAAGGGAGCCGAGGAATACAACAAGGGAAACCCCGAGGACTTCGCCAAGGTGGCTGTCTCCGCCCCCGACCCCCATACCCTCCACATCCAACTCAAGGCACCCATCCCGTTTCTACCCGAACTCACCAAGCACTACAGCTGGTTTCCGGTGCCCAAACACATCATCCTCAAACACGGCACCATCGACCAGAGAAACACCCCGTGGACC
>JARFRT010000211.1 GCA_029287105.1 Akkermansiaceae bacterium
CGATGCATGATACAAACGATGCTCTACTAATTAGAGAATGCCCTAACAAATATAATAGGTCAAGAAATGAATTTAACTTTCCAAAACTATTTTTTACAGTTGTTTTCAGTCGTCAGCCTTATCCTTAAAGCTGTTAGGTCGTTTAAATTGGGGTGCGATTTTTTGCAGAGTGTTCCAAAAGTTATTGTCGGATGGGTGGCCGTTAAAAAGTATCTTACCCTCGGGTGAGGCAATGACCATGGTGGGCAGGTCTGTGATACGGAGCAGGTTGGCCAATGACTTTTTGTTAGAATCGACGACCCATGAGCATTGGGCTTTGTTGGCATCCTCTTTCCGCATGGTCTCGGCGTCTTCAAGGATGCCGGGGTAGTGACCGACGAGGACGGAGATCACGGCAATGTTTTGCTCGCTGCACGACTTGGTGGTGAGGATGAAGTCGGGCAGATTGATTTGGACCTCCTGGCTCATGGGCGACCAGAAGTGGATCAGGGTTGCTTTTTTCCCCTTCATGAGCTGGCCCAGTGTCGAGGCTTTCGCTCCGCTCTGCATGGGCATGGGGCGCTGGGGGTCCAGGGTGACGGATGCCATGGCTTCGTCCAGGCGCAGGCGGTCGATGTGTGGGGCGAATGCCTGGCCTTGACGCGGGCTCAGCCAGAAGGCTTCGGTGATATGGGTTTTGAAGCCGGCCTTGTCTCCTTTTTGCAGGGCGGCGAGAGCCTGGGTGTAGTGGACGATCGCGAGCCAGTCTTCCTTGACGGAGAAGACTTCTGAGGTGTCGGGGTCGAAGCTATCGGACTGTTTGAGGAGTTCCGGGGCGAGTGCCGCGAGGGCGGTTTCGTCGCGCAGGTCGACGAGGTGGAGGAAGCGGGCTTCGAGGATGACTTGCGGGTGGACGCCTGCTTTTTTGGCCTCCTTGACGGCTGCGGGGAAATCTGCGGCGCCCATGCTGGAGAATATTTTCTCCATGGCGGCCTCTTTGGCGGATGTTGGTTGGTCTTCCGGGCTTGGTTGTTGTGCCGCAGCAAAGCTGGCGAGCAGGAGTGAGAAGAGGATGTGTTTCATGATGACAGAGTCAGTTGGTAAACGGCAAAGGCCAAGATAAAAAAACGGGCGGGCATGAGCCCGCCCGCAGGTATTTTTTTGGCTGGGTGTTTGGGCTTCCGGATTTAGCGACCGGGAATGGTCAGTGTCTGTCCGGTGCGGATGTTCGTGTTGGTAAGTCCGTTTGCGGCTTGGATGGCTTCGATGCTCGTGCCGTACTTGCGGGCAAGTCCCCAGAGGCTGTCACCGGATACCACGGTGTGACTGGTTCCGCCCACGGCCGGGTCGCCAGGTGCTGCGGGGATTTCCGGAGAGGATGGTTGGGCGATGCCGGGTAGTGGTTGGTAGGGGGCGGCACCGGTGGACGGGGCGTAGGAGCCTGTCTCACCACCGGCCTGGGGTACGCCGTAGGGATTATTTGCTCCGGCAGCAGGTGCTCCATAGGGGTTCGTGGCCGATTCGGCCGCCTTCTGTTTCTTGTATTCCTGGTAATCGGGGTCCAAGGCGCATGAGCTGAAGGTGAGGGCGGTGAGGCATGCGGTGGCAAATGTGATGGTCGTGTTTGTTTTCATAGTGGGTCGTTGATGGTGAGTGGTGTTATGGTGATTAGTGATTGCTAGATAATTAGCACTTAATGGCTATTTGTAAAACGGAAGTTTGCCGGGGGTGCTTTCAATCTTTCTGGAAAAGAATGCTCTGGGCAGACGTATTTAATCTTGTTAGCGTTACTCATCATGGATTTTGTCACTGGAATTGTTTTTTTGCCGTTGATCCTATTATGCCTGGCATTTGTCTCCGGGAGTGTGCTTGCCTACCGGGGCGAACAGAGTTGGAAGACGCGGCTGATGATCATCGGATCGGGCTGCCAGAGTGTGGGTTTTGTGACTTATTTTGCGGGTGGCGTCCTGATGTATTCCATGTTTCGTGGTGGTTCGATGAGTAATGCCTACTCGATTTTCAGTATCGTGATGATGGTTGCCGGACTTCTCATTTTGGTGGGCATGGTGGTATTTGCCATCGCATTTGTCGCCTACTGCGCCCGTGCCGGTGCCGCCGGAAAACGTGCGGGCGAGCTTGAGGAGATGCTGGGGCACATGCAGCAGCGCTTGGCGGAAGTCGATCGGATCCAGTAGTGGTCGCGCATCCCATAGTGGCGGCGCATCCCGAGAGCATTCATCCGCGGCGTGGCTACGGGAAGTTGTAAAACGCGGCGGCGGTCGTTTCGGTGTGTCCTGCGAGTTCTTCCAGGCTTTCTCCCCGCGCACGGGCGATGGTTTCCGCGGTGAAGCGAGTGAAGGCGGGTTCATTGCGTTTGCCGCGATGCGGAACCGGCGCGAGGTAGGGCGCGTCGGTTTCGATCATGAAGGAGCCTGCCGGACAGCGGGTGGCGGTATCGATGACGACCGCCGCGTTTTTAAAGGTGGCAATCCCGGTAAAGGAGATGAGCCCGCCGAGGTCGAGGATCGGTTGGGCGGCTTCCATGCTGAACGGGAAGCAATGAAACACGGCGCGGACCCGGTCGGCGTGTTTGCCATAAATGGCGAGTGCGTCTTGCAGGGACGCGTCGCCCGACCGGTCCCTGGTATGGATCACGATGTTTTTGCCAAGCTGGGCGGCGAGTTGGAAGTGCTGGTCAAGAAACGCGCGCTGGCGGGCATGATAGCTTTCGTCGGTCCAGCCGACGGGGGCGGGGTGATAGTAGTCGAGTCCGGTCTCGCCGATGGCGACACAGCGCGGGTGGCGTGCGAATGCTTCGAGGGGCTGCAGGTAGTCCTCGCGGGTTTCGTGGACATCGCACGGATGAATGCCGACGCAGGCAAATACCTCGGGATGTTTTTCGGCGATTTCGAGGTTGGTTGGGCAGTCATCCAGGCAGGTTGCCAGGGTGACCATGCGCCTGACCCCGTGTTCACGGGCACGCGTGATGATTTCCCCCTGTTCCCCGGGGGCAAACTTGTGGGAGGCTAGGTGGCAGTGGGAGTCCGTGAAAAAAGGGGTCATTTCTGTCTTCGTAAAAGAGGGGTGGATCAGAGGTGTGGATACATTGTTTACTAAGCATTTTCCCGAGGGGTCTCCTTTTTGTAAAAGAGGGCGTAGGGGATGAAGATGATAGCCGTGACCAGCATCAGTCGGGTGAAGAACCAGAAGTAGCTGGCCCCCTCCATGCGGGTGCCCCCGCCGGCGTAGTAGCTTATTTTCAGCCGGGATGTGTCATCCGTGGCTGATGCGCTGATGTCGGGGGTCAGTCCGAGCTCTTGTTTGCGGCGTTCCAGCCATGGGGTGTCGGGGTGGAGGGCGTCAGTCCATGAGGCTGCTTTTTCCTTCTGGAGTTCGGGCAGGGTGAGGGTCACGCCCAGATCCCATCGGGTTTTCTGTTGTTGGTCGGGGCCGTCTGAGGAGATCCGGGCCGTCCGCGAGTTGAGGCGGGTGTAGCGCAGCGGGTTCCCCCACGGGTCGGTGACGGCGGCCATGGACGGGGTGCCCTTTTCATTGGAAGGGAGCCCCCCCTTGACGAGGTAGATGCGCTTGATGGTATCGGCACTTTCTTTGAGTTGTTGGAAGCAGGGTGAGTCGATTGTTTCCCCCTTGAGCGTGATGTCGTCGGTGGTGCCGGCTTGCTGGTCGAATCCCGGGTGAGTGCGGTTTTCCTCGAGGGTGACGGAGGGAATCTGGATGTGGTTGTTGATGCCGGCGGTAACAAAATTGCCGACGGCCACGGATCCCAGATAGAAGCACATGACCAGCGATTTCATGTTGCGGGGTGCCTGGGTGTAGGCGAACTCGAGGGCGACGATGGAAACCATGACCTCTGATGAGGTGAGCAGGGCGTAAGCGACCACCTGCCAGATGATGTTAGGCGTTTGTCCTGAGTCGATGATGGTCTGGGTCACCGCAACCAAAGAGAAGGCGGTCACCATGACAAAGAGGCCGATGCCAATTTTCCGGAGCGGAGTGAGCAGCCAGATTTTTGAAATGGCGGGGTAGACGAGGTAGGTAAAGATGGGGATGAACGCGAGCACGAACAGCGAGTTCAGCGACTGGATTTGCGATGGCAGCCATTGGGTCCCGAGCAGGTTGCGATCCATGTCCTGGGCTTGGAAGATCAGGGTGGTGCCGGTTTGGTCGAACAGGGACCAGAAGATGGCGAGAAAAAGATAGAGCGGCGCGAGGTGCAGCAGGGTCTTCCAGGTTTCTTTTTTTCCGAAATCCTTCAGGAAGCGCATACCACCGGCGGGCACGTGGGCGAATCGCTTCCGGCCCATCCAGAAAATCAGCGTTGCAAGTGCCATCAGGATTCCGGGGATGCCAAAGGCAAGATGGGGGCCGTACCACTCCATGAGCCACGGAGTGAGCAGGGCCGAGAGCATGGCGCCCAGGTTGATGGAAAAGTAGAACCAGTTGAAAATCTTGGCGAGCAGGTGGGAGTTGCCCCGCCCGAACTGATCGCCGACGTGGGCGGAAACGCAGGGTTTGATGCCGCCCGATCCCACGGCGATGAGCATCAGGCCAGCCGTCAGCCACCAGCGGGCGTCCCCCTGTGTGCCCATGAAGGCGAGGGCCGCGTGCCCCGCGCAGTAAACCAATGAAAGGGCGATGATGGTACGGTATTTTCCCAGGAAGATATCAGCCAGAAGGGCACCCAAAAACGGGGTGAGGTAGACCCAGCCGACCCAGGTGTGGATCTTTTCCGTGGCTTCAGCCGTTGTCATGGCCGTGCCCGGGCTGTCGTTCATCAGGTGGAGATACTTGACCATGAAGACGGCCAGCACGGCTTTCATCCCATAAAAAGAAAATCGCTCGGCGGCCTCGTTGCCGACGATGTGCGGGATGCCTGACGGCATGCCTGTGGTGTCTGATGGCGATGTGCGGTAGGACATGGTGCTTGTCTGTTAGTCTGAGTCAGTGCGACGGGGTGATGATGGCGAGGAGCTCCCTGATGTGGTGAATGAGGTAAGCGGGTTGCTCCGATTCGAGTGCCACCAGATCGTGATACCCCCAGGTGGCGGCGATGGCGATCATGCCGGCATTGCGGGCGGTGGCCAGGTCGATGGTGGAGTCGCCAAGGAAGGCAATTTCACGGGGTGGTGTGCCGAGGGCGTCAGCGGTAGCAAATGCGCCGGTCGGGTCAGGTTTGGTGGGGGTGCCGTCGCGCTGGCCGAGTACGATGGCGAACGGGGCGCCGGGGAAGAGGTGATCGGTCATTTGTTGGCAGAAAATGTCGGGTTTGTTCGAGAACACGGCGGTGCTTATTTTGTGTTGGGCCAGCGTGTGCAGTGCTTCGGCCATGCCGGGGTAGGCGGATGTTCCCTCTTTCCAGGTCGCTGCGTAATCGGCGCTCATCAGGGGGACGAGGTGTTGGGCGTCCTCGGTGGGGTAGTCCGTGGGCAGGGCGCGTTCCACGAGTTTGTAAATTCCGTTGCCGATGAAGCCGCGGACCACCTGTTCCGGGTGGATCGGCAGTCCGGCCTTTTTCAGGACGCGGTTGAGGGAGGCGGTGAGACCCGGGAGTGAATGGATCAGGGTTCCATCGAGGTCAAAAATTACGGAGCGAATCACGCCCCCGAGCATCAGGTTAATGCGGTCTGAGATCAAGACATACTCGTAAAAGATTCCGGCCCCCGCACGCTGCAACATACGGAGGCCGGACACTATCACATAGCAAACACAATCATTTGCATGTTATTCCCTGCGCCTTCGATAGAAGGCGAGGGGAAAGACTGACAACACAATCAGTAATGAAGAAGAAGGTTCGGGGACGGCGGACGTCAGCGAGAATGTGGAGGAATCGAGGGC
>JARFRT010000216.1 GCA_029287105.1 Akkermansiaceae bacterium
ACTGCTCAACCTTTCCTACGGCTACGGAAAAGCCTACGTTGTCCCCCATGAAATCGTGAACGGCCAGGTGCAGGGTGGCGTGTGCGAGCTTCCGTTCAAACAATTCCCCACCGGCATCATGCGTGGCCGCTTCCACCCTGGCGACGGACAACTCTACGGCGGCGGCATGTTCGCCTGGTCCAGCACCCAGAGACAACCAGGCGGGTTCTACCGCATCCGCGCCACCGGCAAACCCGCCCACATGCCGGTCGCCCTGACCACCGCCCGACAAACCGTTCAAATCACCTTCACCGACCCACTCGATCGAAAATCCGCCGAGGACGTCAACACGTGGACCGTCGAAGCCTGGGACCTCAAACGCTCCAAAAGCTACGGCTCGAGACACCACAACCAACGCAAGTGGCCGGTCAAAAATGCCACCCTGTCCAACCACGGCAAAACCATCACCCTGACCATCCCCGACTTAGCACCGACCTGGAGCATGTCGATCACCGCGAACATTCACGGGGAAAACGGAGAACCGGTCAGACGTGAGATCCACAACACCATCCACCACCTAGAAGACCGGCTGGATTGAGTCCAGGTTGAGCCGGTCCTAGAACCGGGAGCGGAGGGAATAAAAAACACCCGCACGAAGCGAGTCCGTGCGGGTGTTATGAATATTTGTGTTGTGATTAATTAGAAATTAAAGCGGCCACCAAGCTCATAGTGAATTTCTTCGTCAAGTGGTGATTCTGTGCTGAACACGTCACCCATGAAGATGAGACGAGCGCCACCAAACACTTCGAATGATTCGCTGATGTTGTACACAACACCCGCAAAGATGTGTGCGTAGAACGCAGTGTCGTCATCAGATACACTGTCGACACTCGTGCTGTATTCGACATCTACCAGAGCGATGCCGGCGCCAGCGCCCACATACCAGTTAAGGCTGTCAGTGAGGGAGCACTCGTATTTGTAATTAAGTGTGATCGGGATGATTTCCGCTTCCATGTTAACGCTGATATCCTGTCCCAGGCTAAGACCCAGTTCGCCTGCAAGGTCTGCTGCTCCCTCTTCGCGTTGAGTGGTTTCATCAGCTTCTGTGTAGCCTACCTCGAGATAGACAGCTTGTGAGCAGTCGCTTCCCGGGCACTTGCGCTCAGCACCAACGTGAAGGGTGTAGATTTCCTCGTCCCAGTCACCAGTGAATTGGCCGACAGAGGCACCGGCAAACCATGACCAGAGGCATGATGGTGCTGGAGGGGGAATGACCTCTTTGGCTGATTTGGAGGAGTAATCATCACCTGCGTATGCCGTGGTGGCAAAGGTGAGACCTGTGAGTAACATCGTCGTTATCGTTGTATATTTCATAGCTCGGAAGAATTACACAATAACAGTTGCAGTGGCAACTACAAATACCTAATTGCTAGGACACGCAAGGTCAGGGCCAGGGCAACCCCACTTTGGATAGTGGTTTATTGAGGACAGCTTAGGCTTATGCTCTATATGTAGTGGCCTACAATGGCTGGATGACTAACGAAATGAGACGTGACGAGTATGCCGGAGCATTTTCCAAAAGGATTCCAAGAGTTCGAGGCGCTTGAAGATCCTCGCAGGGGAAAGCATCCGAGACAGTATTTTTGGTGAGATTATTTTTATCTCACTAGTGGCCATGATCTGAGGCAGCGAGGGCTTCGAGGACTTTGAGCGCTTTGCCCAGACCCGCGAGCCATGGTTACGCAGACATCTCAAACTGCCTGACGGATTACCGAGTGATGACACATACCAGCTGTGAGCCGGATGCTGCAAAACTACAGGGTTTCATTTGGATTCATTAAAAAAAAATTGACATGGCATTGGATGCTCAACAGACTGTTCGGATGATAACACGTCAATTAGCATGTTCTTGGATGTTGGCTCTTGGGGCTCTGGTTGTGTCGCCCGTTCAAGCCGCATTCAACTGGAACTTCACCTATAACGATGTCGTCAACAACACGAATGTCGGGTTTGACGATCCTACGTTCGGTGCTCCCAGGCGTGCTACGTTTGAGGCGGTTGCCAATTATGTTAGCTCCACACTCGATGGCAGCGGGACAATCGATTTCACCCTGAACAACTCGCAGACGGATGGTGGTGGAGCTCTCGCTTCTGCCGGGACGCTCTACTTCACCTCGCCGAACGGGTTTTCCAATGGTATTTTATTCCAACATGCGAGTACCGGTACTGATCCTCTGGGGGGAACGCATGACGGTTCTGCTACTTTTGATTTCGGCTATAATTGGAACTCGGAGACGGATGCTCCGGCGGGATCGGAGTTCGACCTTTACACCGTCAGCTTGCATGAACTCACACATGCCCTCGGATTTGCTTCTCTTGCCGATGCCAATGGGGATAGTCAAATTTCCGGAGGTAACCCAGGGGTTTACGGCGTGTTCGATAGTTTTCTGGAGCGTGGTGATGGGACCGCGTTGTTTTCGACCACGGGTGGCGCCACCTTCGAAGGCACTGCCGGCGACCTGACCAGTGAGGATGTGTTTTTCGATGGCCCGAATGCAAGGGCGTCAAACGGTGGTCAGCCTATCAAGATGTACGCACCTTCACCATACGAGCCGGGTTCCAGCATCTCCCACATTGATTCCAGTCTGGGCTTTGCCGTCATGACCCCGTCTATTGCTCCGGGTGTTGAAAAGCGGACTTACTCAGCGCAGGATCTGGGTATTCTGCAAGACGTGGGTTGGACAGTTGCTCCTGAGCTTGTTCCTGAGCCAAGCGGCACGGCCTTGCTCGCATTGGGAGCTGTCGTGTTATTTGTCCGCCGTCGGCGTGTGGTCTAGTGGCTTTTTGTATGGGATTGCCTGTGATCTGTTTCTGTGCAGGTTTTTAGCGACGGCCCCCGGGTTTCTGGCGCAGATAGGCGTGCTGGCGCAGGGAAGCGAGATGGCTGCGAATTTGCTTTTTACGGGGTGGCCCTGAGGACGTTGCTGCGCGGATCGGAGAGGGGGAGAAAGGGGGTTGCGGGGGACGGGTAAGACAAACAATGCCTTGCCAGAGGCCGGCTGGAAAATGACAACTAACTCCAGCTGCACAGGCTGCGGATGTAGTCGGCCGAGCCGTCACGCAGCCACGCATCCAACTGGGCCGGGTCCTTGAGCTGCTGACCACGAAGCCGGGGGACCACGAAGTAGCCACAATCGACATCAGGTAACATCGACATGTCGCCCCAGATTTTTTCAAACTGGGTGATCGGGAAAACATCCTCCTGTCCGTGCCCCCAACGCTTTTTCACCTCCTTGAGCGTGAGATAGGTCGGCAACCGGGCCGCCAGCGCATGCACCCCGGCACTGATCTTTTCCCAATCGTTGTTGAGGATGTCTTCGCGTGTCAGGGAAAACAATGCCAGCAGCTGGTCAACATCAATCCAAGTCGTCAGGGAGTTGTAATAGGAGAGCTTGAACTCGGCATCCTCACGGGGCATCGCAAGGCCTTCGACAAGCCGGGGATTTCCATTGACCCGGGCAAGCCCGCCACCGCGGTCCTCAAGACGACGCGTGATCACTTCAAAGGTCAGCGCCTTGCCGGATTCAAGATGCAGCCCGAGTAGGGTCGGATCGACGTTTGCCCCGAGCGTGTCAATGTTGTGCAGTAGCAAGGTCTTGAGCTGGGGGCGGTCGGCGAGGAGCTCACGCAGCGTGCCATTGAGCAGCAAATTCGGCACCTCGAAAAAGTGGCCGACAGGATGGAGGCACTGCAGCGGCAGGTTGTCGGTGTAGTCGGACGCTTCCCCCATGCTTCGCGACCAGTTGATCAGCGCCGCGTGCAGCGACTCCTTGACCTTCTGCTGCTGCTCGTCGAGCTGCTGCTGGGCGACCTCTTCCCACGCAAATCGAAGATCGCGCTCGGTCGGAACCATCCGCAGCCCGACCGACTGGCCGCGGGAAAGGAAGAGCGGGCCGGGGTAGTTGTAGTTGCCGGCCGCAGCCAGATACTCGGCGGTGGGCTGGTGGGTCAGGTAGGAGGTGGTGAAAAGGTGCGGGACCGGCGTGCCCGCCAGCTCCCCGGTCTTGCGGGATTTGGCAAGATGGGTCTCGATGAAAGTCCGGTAGGATCCATCCAGTGGCGCAAACGGGTTCAGCGCCTTGCAGGTGCCCGCCCCCCCGGTCCATCGGGAGCCCGCGCCAGCCGCCAGGGTGACAACGGCAACCTCACCGGCGGCGAGCGCGGCGGCGCCACGCCGGGTCGCGTCATCCCACTCGGGGGCAGCGTCGGCGGAGCTGAGCCGGGACAAGTCGGTGACGTCCTCCGGGTGCACATCCTCGATCTGCGCCGAGGCAGACAGTCGGTTCTGGGCAAGCCCGATCCGCCCTGCCAGCAAATCAGCACGCACTTGTTCGTGAAGTTTTTCATCAAATCCGTTTTCCCTGAGCAGTTCGCCAAGTGACGAGTCATCCGCTGACTGCTCCCCTTGCTCATCCGGAAACAGGGTGTCAAACAGCTGCCCGACCGCCGTGTCAAAATCCGGTTGCCTGCGCGAGGCTTCCGCAAATTGGCTCAGGTCGAAGCGCTGCGTGGCGGTGAGTGACGTCACCTCGCGCCGGAGCAGCTGCGGCACAGTGATTTGATAGTAGGAAGGCGGCAGCAGCGCTGACGATTCCTCGCCTCCGCCTAACAGATCAGCGAGGGTGCCGTTCGGATTAATCGAGAAATCGTAGACGACCGGCTCCATGGCGAATGGCAGCGCATGGTTCAACTGCGCCTTCGCGGCGGTCATAATCTCTTGCATCTTCTCTTGCCCTTCGGCTTTGCGATGCGGTGCGAAAATAAATCCCATACCACCGCCCGACATGCCGCCGAGCATCCAGAAACCCCAGAAGTCATCCCCAAAATGTTCCCGCGCATTCGCAATCAGCGTCTCGGTAAACAGGTTGGTCGCCCACGGAATGATCGTCTGCAGCGGACCGTAAAAATTGCGCGTGGTGGCGTTACCGAGCGCTTTGATGTCACCACGCTTGAGCGCGTCAATCAACTCGTCAAGCAAGGCGAGCGCTTCCTGGCGTCCGGTCCATTCGGACGCCGAGCGCAGCAGGTACTTCTCCGTGACCATCTCCAGAACCGGCCCGACATTTTGGGCCATCCCGCCGTGCACAAGGACCAGCGAGTCCTGCAGCGCCTGT
>JARFRT010000529.1 GCA_029287105.1 Akkermansiaceae bacterium
CCACGACTCATGGCTCAAAACCCCGGAGGTTGACCCGGTATTAGACGGACCTATCTTGAGTCGAGACATCGTGAGCTGGGAATCTCGAGGCGACCATTTCCGGATGTGAGTCCTTGTCAGGAATAAAGCAAAGGCGTATCCCGGAGTCTCAACATTTGTGCCATTGATAGCAAGGGGGTTTTCTTTTTTGTGCTCAGAAAACCGGCACGGTATTCAAGCCGTCACCCTGACAAGCCGGCGCCTGACCCGGGAACCGCGCAATTCTCTGGCGGCGGGTCACATCAGTTCCACCCCGAATCGTTTCATCACCCACGCCGTGAGCACAAAAAGCACCGCGGTCAGCACAAAGGCCGCCAGCAGACACCAGCCGTAATGCCAACCCCTGCGCAGCATCCACGGCATCAGCAGGAACATCGGCAGCGTCGGGATCACATACCAAAACGTGTACCACGCGTGGTTGGCGATTTTTTCCGTTTGCTGCTCACCCTTGAGCTCGAAAAACATCCACGTCATGGCCAGCACCGTAACCATGGGCAGGGCCGCAATGAGCGCGCCGATCCTGTCGCTTCGCCGGGCCACCTCGGAGACCAAAACAACCAATGCGGAGGTAATCAGGTATTTAAGTATGATGGGCATGGAAACTTCTTCTTGGAGTGCCGCCATTAGAGCGTATTCTCCCCGCATCATGCAAGTCTATCCCACGGTATTCTCCCCGCTCTTCCTCGCCCTGAGCGTTTCCTTCGCCACCCTGGTGGCATGTGCCCCCGTCGACCGCACCTCGACCGTGCCGTCATCCGCGCCGCAGCAGGGCGCGACCACAGCCGGCCAGCCTGCCAGCACCGGGCTCACCGCGGCATCGAAACAGAAGATCGGCCGGAAAATATGGCAGAATGAATCCGGCGGCACCACCGCCGGACTTACCGCCTGGAACGATGGTGAGGAGTTTCCCTCCATGGGAATCGGCCACTTCATCTGGTATCCCCGTGGGTTTCGGGGACGCTGGACCGAGTCGTTCCCCCTCTTCATCCGTCACGCCCGGCAGCGTGGCAGCATGGGCATCCCCGCATGGGTGACGTCCAGCGGCCACTGCCCGTGGCCTGACAAGGCCTCCTTCCAACGCGACTTCAACGGGCCCGAGCTCAGGGCGCTGCGGAACTACCTGGCGAACAACGTCACTTTGCAGACCGACTACATCATCGCGACCAGTCGCTCTGCCCTGCCTAAAATCATGGCCGCCGCCCCCGCCGCCGAGCGCGCCCGGATCCGGGAGAACTACCGGAAAATCGCCACCACCGGCAACGGCACCTACGCGCTGATCGATTACGTGAATTTCAAGGGCGATGGCACCAATCCGACCGAACGCTATCAAGGTCAGGGTTGGGGGCTGATGTGGGTACTCATGGACATGCGTAATGTAGCCGCCGGTCAGGCCGCCGCCGCCGAGTTTGCCGCCGCCGCCAAGCGCTGCCTCGATCGGCGCATCCGCAACTCACCACCGGCACGGGGCGAAGTCCGCTGGAAGGCAGGGTGGCATAACCGATGCAACACCTATGCGCAATCGCTCTGATAATTGGGTGCGCGTATAAGGCCCGATCGACTCACCTCAAAATCACGCCTTCGAATCTTTCGCCTTCGACGGTTTGCTGTCCCCCGAGGCGCCCTTTTTGTAGGAATCGCTGCGGTAATCAGTCTGGTAAAACCCGGAACCCTTGAAAATCACTCCTGAACCCGTGCCCAGCAGTCGCTTCACCTTGCCTTCACAACGGTCCTGAGGGCAGTCCTCCAACTTGGGATCGCTCATTTTTTGAAAAATCTCAAAGATGTGCTCGCACTCTTCGCATCGATAATCGTAATTAGGCATGGCTGGTTCGGTCGGGTGACGCGCGCTGGATAACCACGAAAACCACGCAGCGCAAGCAAGAAACCCGCTATCTTGCCACGCCTGGAATCACCCGGAACCGACGTGTCCCTCACTATTTCCCATTAAGAACTCACCTTGACCCGCCGTAAAAAAGAAGTCATATTCCGCGACATCATTGCCTCTGGCGCTTTACTTCTTAACTCCTGATACTCCCATTCTATGAAATATCTACCTTGCTTTACTTTAGCGGCTATCGGTGCCGCAACCGTCTTACTGAGCCAGTGTGTCCCCTATGCGAGTTCGGGCAGCTCTGCGAGCGGCACCCAGTATCTTGCGGGTTACGGCGACCCAACCGGCCTGCCCGTGTCCTCAGGCACACCGGTCTACCAGCCGCAAGGATACTGGGATGGTGACGGAGTGACTGGTTCGGCTAAAATCCGGATCGTCCGCGCCGAACAAAAGGCGTATTTCTACAAGGGCGGCACCCTGGTCGGGGTGAGCCCCATCTCGTCGGGCGACAGCGCACACACCACGCCGGCCGGGCGCTATAAGGTCACGCAAAAGAATATCGATCACGAGTCCTCGCTTTACGGCGTCATCAAGAACCGGGCAACGGACGAAACGGTCAACAGCAATGCCGACATCCGACTTCACAAGCCCGGGCCGGGTGAGTATTTCAAACACGCGCCGATGCCCCATTTCATGCGTTTTAACTATGGCATCGGCATGCATGCCGGATTCCTTCCAGGATACCCCGCGTCTCATGGCTGCGTCCGGATGCCCGCAAAGATGGCCGAAAAATTCTTCGACAACGCCAAGCTCGGCACCCCTGTCGTTGTAGAATAACACTTCCAGACCAGCTGTCGGTGTGATATGGCTCAGATAATCGCCTGCCTCCACTCTAACCCTCTCCACCACCATGCCAACAACATCACTTGTTCTCACCCTCTGTGCCCCCGACCGCCCGGGCATCATGAGCCGACTCTCCAACACCATCACCGAAGGCGGAGGCAACTGGTTGGAGAGCCGCATGGCGCGTCTGGCCGGACAGTTTGCCGGTATTGTCCGGGTCGAATGCCCGGAAACCCGGGCCGCGGCATTGCAAGCGGCGCTTCTGACGCTCGAAAGCGAAGGTATCCATGTCCATATCCTCGGTGAAGGCCCACGATCAGACTACCCTTACACCCGCTGCCTGCGTATCGATATTTGTGGCAACGACCGGCCCGGTATCGTCAGCCAACTGACCCAGGCCATCTCCCACATCGGAGCCAACATCGAAGAACTGAACACCTCGATCGAAAGCGCGGCGATGGCAGGACACCCTCTGTTCCACGCATCGGGCACCGTTTGCCTCACAGATGATGCCGACCTGGAAAAACTCACCACCACCATTGAGGCTCTCAGTGACGACCTCCATGTGGAAATCAGCGAATTCGGGTAACTCGACAGCGGGCTGCCTGGCTCACTCTCCGATCCCTCTCTGACGCACCGCCTCGTATAGGCAGACCGCCGTGGCGACGCTGACATTCAGGCACTCCACCTTGCCCGCCATCGGGATTTTGACCAGGAAGTCGCAACCGTCCTCGGTCAGTCGGCGCATGCCCGTACCTTCCGCCCCCATCACAATGGCCATGGGGCCTGTGAGTTTTGTTTCATAGAGCGTACCTGTGCCGGCATCGCTGGTCCCAACCAACCAGACGCCCGCGTCCTGAAGCTTTTTCATCGTGCGTGCGAGATTGGTCACCTGGAAAAACGGCACCGAGTCCGCGGCACCCACCGAGATACGCCTCACAGTATCGGTGAGTCCGGCAGACTTGACCTTGGGGGCTACCACGGCAGTCACGCCCGCACCATCTGCAGTACGCAGAATGGCACCCAGATTGTGGGGGTCCTGCACACAATCGAGGACAAGCAGCAAAGGCGACTTCTCCTCACCAATGAGCTCATACAAATCCTCCTCGGCACGTGATCGGGCCGACTTGTTAGGCCGACCTCCCTTGACGTGTTTATTTTCCCGGGCCTCCCCTTCTCTTCCTCTGCGTCGCATGGTTAGTTTGTGTATGTTGGACCGGCATCGCGTGAATAGCGAGGGCCGATTGGGGTTAAAATGAGAGAGTCAGAGGTCCTGCTCGATTTCCTTGAGTTCCAGAAAGAGCCCGTTCCATTGCTCGAGATTCGGTTGAAGCTCGAGCTTGGCATCGGCGATATGGCGGCGCACACTTCCTAACAAACTTCCGTATTCGATATAGAAGTCGCGAACACCGTCCCTGTAATCGTTGCCCAGCGCATCGGCAAATGGAATGCGTGAATCATCGAGTTTCTCACCAAAGGACTTGATGATCCCGTCCCGTGTCCGCCGCGAGTGGAAGGTGAAGATCAGCATCGTGGTCATGGCACCAGCAAGCAAGCCCAATGCCAGATAGGGGTCAGGCGCAATCTTCAAGGCGCCGGTCACACCCGATGCCAGCAACAGAACCAGGCAGACATAGAGCCACCCCTTCAAACCCGCCCGCCGGTCGGCCAACTGCATATCCAGCCCGCCACGAATCTTAAGGTTCACCACCGCCTGTCGTGCCGCGCGACCCATGCGCTTGATAAATCGCTCGCGGGTAGCCCCAAAGCCACCCGTTTCCTGGTCGAAGTCGCCGAGGGAGATGGCAAGACGCTCCCGCACCCGGGGACGAACCGTTTCCCAGTGCTGGCGACAGACGTCCACAAGGTGTTTGCCGTCATCGCTCGCCTGCTGTTCCACCGAGGCCTTGACCGAGTCGACCAGCGCGGTTTCGATCGTTTTAGGGATATTCTCGGCGGTAAAAAGACTTCGCAGCGATGCCCAGACATTCATCTTCCGGCGCATCAGCAACTTGATTTCCTCACCCTGGCTGGAAAAAACCTCGCGCATACCGGCAAACTTGGCGGCGAAGTCGGACGACTGCTGCTCGCGCTCCCTGTCGACCTCGGTCTCGATGTCGCGCAAAAACCCCTCGTTCTCCTCGAGCAGGCGTGTGCGGAGTTCGATCATGTCCTCGATGCTGTGCAAGACCTGGTTGGCGGAGTCGCGCACCCGACCGAGCACCTCCCGTCTCGCCGGAGAATGAGCGACCACATCGGAGATATATTTTTCCAGGGCAGGATAGCCGCTCTCCCGCCACAGGTTTTCGCCAAAGGGTGATTCTTTTTTTGCCTGCAGAGCCAGTTTTCCTGAAACCGGGAAAATGGGCAGACTTCGGCCCATTCGCTGGATGGAAAGATCATGCATGTGGCCCAGAATCACCGCCAGATCCTTCTCATCCCGTAAATCCGCCTGCTGGACGATAAAAATCGACTTCTCGACCATTTCCTCATCCTGCTTGGCAATAAAATCCCAGGTCGAAGCACCCCACGGGTTACTGGCGGGAAAGACCCAGAATATCAGGTCGGAAACCGGCAAAAACCGGTCGGTGATCGCCTGGTGGCCTTGCACCACGGAATTGGTCCCGGGGGTGTCGACCAGGTTGAAATCCATCAGGAATTCAATCGGCCGGAACCGTTCCTCGAGGATGGGCGTGATTTCCTTGTCGTAATTCTCCTTCCCGTAGCGATACCACTGCACCCGATCCGTCTCGGGGAGGACATTGGTTTTACAGACGTCCTCACCAAAAAGCCCGTTGAGCAGGGTCGATTTACCGGCATTCACCTCCCCGCAGACGACAAAGAGAAACGGATTGCTCAGTCCCTTGGTGATGTCATTATCCAACAAAGGCTGCTTCTCGGCACCCGTTTTCTCAGCAAGGCTCAACACACGCAAAACAACGTCGGTGAGACGTTTGCGTGTCTTGAAATACTCTTCCCCAAACATGGCGTGTTGCTAATGAAGAACCTCTTGCTCCTTCTCCTCTTGATCGTTATGAGGCAAATTGGCTACCTGGCAACCGAGGTGGTAACAGGCATGACCGGAGATTGGGGGGATGTTTGAGTCATGGATGCGGGTGGGTTGAGCGCGAGCAATTGGGAAACCGTGATGAACTTGAATCCACGGCGAAGCAGGCCGTCGAGCGTCGCAGGCATGGCATCGACCGTAGGTTTGTGCAGGTCGTGTGCCAACACGATGGAGCCGTTGCGCGTGCTGTTGATGATCCGTGAGGCAACCACGGAAACCCCCGGGCGCTTCCAATCCTCGGGATCAACATTCCAAAGAATCGTCGGGTAGCCATACTCCTTGTAAATCCATGCCCGCTGACTCTGGCGCAGAGCACCGTAGGGCGGCCGCATCGTCCTTGGTTTGACACCACAGGCAGCAACGATGGCGTCACGGGTGCTGTTCATCTCTTGGCGCACCGACGCATCACTGAGGACGGTGAGCTTGCGGTGGGTCCAGGTGTGATTCCCGATTTCATGACCTTCCGCCACGATGCGCCGGACAATATGCGGGTACATGTTCACGCTGCGCCCGATCACGTAGAAGGTGGCTTTGATGTTCCGTTCACGCAGCATATCGAGCAAGCGCGGGGTATTCTGCGGATGCGGCCCGTCGTCATAGGTCATGGCGATGTAGGGC
>JARFRT010000569.1 GCA_029287105.1 Akkermansiaceae bacterium
GATCACCGCGCTTCAGGAACAGGCCGAAGACCCGAAGTCTGTCGCCTTCCGCCGCCTACGCCCGGCTCTCTTCGGGCCAAAAGGGTATGGCCTTCATAGCTCGGGCACCGAACCATCACTGCGTGCCCTCAAACGGGAAGACCTTGTCGCTCATCATCAGAATTACTTTACCGCCAAGAACTCGGTCATTGCCATCTTTGGCGATATTGACCCCGATGCCACAGCCGACCTGGTGCAACAGCACTTTGCCAAGCTGCCCGTCGGTGAACGCAAGCGGATCGCCCCTCAGGAAAACCCCGAGCCCACCAGCCACGCACTCCATCTTGACAAACAACAGGCCGTCCTGGCGGTCGGGTTCATCGGTGCCAGTGCTGCAGACGACGACAACTACGCGCTTGAACTCATCAACGACTACTGCACCGACATGGCGGGCCCGTTGTTCACCAAGATCCGTGAAGACCTCGGCCTCGCCTACTACGTTTCCGCCACCCAGTTTCATGGCGTCAATACCGGTATGTTTGCCTTCTATCTGGGCACCTCGCCGGAGCAACTGGAAACCGCCAAAACCCAGTTGTTAGCTGAAATCGAAACCATCGCCGATCACGGAATTCCCGAGGACACGCTGGAAAGCGTCAAAACCACCTGGCTCGCATCCCACGCACTCGCAAACCAGAAAATGGGTGCGCTGGCACGCCTGAGCGCGATTGACTCCCTGCTTGGCTTCGAGCCCGACCACCACCTCCATGCACCCGAGCACATCCGTGCGCTAGGCGCCGCCGACATCCGCGCCGCCGCCAAAAAATACCTCGGTACCCGTGAACCTGTCATCGTCACCGTGGCACCGGAGGTTTAAACTCCAAGTTCCAAACTCCAAATACCAATCTCATGTCTGATACTCCCAAAGCCGATACCCGTTTCAACGATTTCATTTACCTTCAGGCCCAGAACGCCGGCCTGTTCCTCGGGCAACTGGAAAACCCGACCACCGGCGAAACCAGCGTCAACCTGAAAGCCGCCGCCACCGTGCTCGATTCCCTGGAAATGCTCGCTGTCAAAACACGCGGCAACCTCACCGAGGAGGAATCCTCATTGTTAGAAAAAGCCCTGCTCAACATCCGCGCCCTGTATGCGAATGTGGAGGAGCTCTGACAGACCAAGCGCAGTCAACAATCGTGAAAACGTTCGAGGATCTGCCGTGATCTAATTTGGAGTGCGTGGGGCTTGCCCCCGCTTTTTTCTGAGTCGGCTTGCCGATCTCTGTTTCGGCGATAGCCGCACTCCCACCCCGCGAGCATGCGCCCATGCACAATGTCTTTCAAACCCGGCGGGGGAGGAGGGCTGATTGGATAATGCGTGCGCTATAATTTGTCCTACGCTACTTCGCCTCCTGCCACTCGGCCTCCATCTCATCAAGGTTGGATGATCGCAAATCCTTGCCACCGGCCTGAAGTGCGGCGTCCATGGTGGCGAAGCGGTCTTCGAATTTGACATTGGTCGACTCCAGCAGGATTTCGGGGTCGAGTCGGTGCCTGCGGGCCAAATTCACCACGGAAAACAACAGATCGCCGAGTTCCTCGCCGAGTTTTTCCCGGTCGCCCGATACGAGTTCCTGCTCGACCTCGGCGAGTTCCTCGCGAATTTTATCAACAACGCCGTCGTCATCCGGCCAGTCAAAGCCGACCTTCGCCGCCTTTTTCTGGAGTTTGGACGCGCGCAGCATCGCGGGCAGCCCCTTGCCGGTATTGTGCAGGTAGGGCCGCTCCTCGTCGCCCTTCTCCTGACGCTTGATGTCATCCCACTGGTTGAGCACACCCTCGGTATCGTCCACCGCACTGTCCGCATACACATGCGGGTGCCGCCTGACCAGCTTGTCACTGACACCGCGCGCCACATCGTCAAAGCCATACCGTCCGGCCTCCTCGGCGAGCTCGCTATGGAAGACGACCTGAAGCAACAAATCCCCGAGTTCCTCCTTGAGATGATCCCAATCGCCCCGGCGGATCGTATCAACTGTTTCGTACGCCTCCTCGATCAAGTTCGGCAGCAGGCTTTCATGGGTTTGCTCGGCATCCCATGGACACCCGCCGGGAGCGCGCAAGCGGTGCATAATAGCCCGCAAACGGGCAAGCTGAAGCCCGTCCTCAGGGCACACGATCATTTCTTCGTCAGTCATGGCGGAGGAAGATGTAAAAGAACCGCCCAAAGAAGCAAGAACAGACCCCCCGACTTCCCGACTTCCCGACTTCCCGACTTCCGGACTTCCGGACTTCCGGACTTCAAGACTTCCCGACTTCAAGACTCCCCCCCCGCCGTGCGGCGCAGTACATCTTTTTCAGCCTCGGTGAGGCTTTGCACCCCCTCCCGGTTGACTTTGTCGAGGATGCGGTCGATCTCGGTGTCGTCCATGTTGATGTGGATCCGCGGGCGGATCTTTTGTTCACGCACGATTTTCGCGTCGATGGTCCGGCGTTTTTTCCCGCCGCGGCGGACCTCTGACACAAACGAGAGCAGTCGTGGATTTTTCATCAGGACAAATCCGAGGATCGCCCCGCCGAGGTGGCCGGCTTCCCCTCCTGCGTTATTGCCCTTGGTCAGGATCATGTAGGTGCTGAAAACCAGTGCCCCGATGGCGAAGGTCCGCATGCTCATCGGCAGGAAGAAAAAGAGCAACACCCTGAGCTGGGGGGCGATGAGGGCAACGCCCACGAGGACACCGAAAATACCCGCCGAGGCACCGACCAAGGGAATATAGGACGCCGGAAGCAACTGCCCACCCACCTGGATGGGATCCATGCCGAACCATCCTGCGTAAAATAAAACCATGTAGAGCAAGGCACCCGCCACTCCCGTGATCAGGTAATACACAAGAAACCTCTGACTCCCCCACCATCGCTCGACAAAATGGCCAAAGAAAAACAACCCGATCATGTTGGCCAGCAGGTGATTGCCATTGGCATGCAAAAATTGGAAGGTCAGCAAGCGCCACAACTGGAAATGCTCCAGACCCAGACCGACACTGAAATGACCCCATGACCAAAGCCTGCCACCGAGCAGCATATCGACAAAAAACACCGCAATGTTCGAAATCAGCAACCACTTTACCACCGGACACCCAGCGAGTCGCGATGGTTGCATCGGCACATTCCCGTGCATCTGTCCCCGCATTTCATTCATTGGCGTCGGGCGGTAATCTCGGTCGGCTAATCCCATCGGTGCGCAAGCCATAGCACGGCATTTGCAGCCCCGCAAGGCACTCTCCCGGGTTTCTTTCGCATTGTTTCCTGCGGCCACGCCAAACAGGCGTTCAACAAACGACCAAACGCGCGAGTGTGAAGTCGGACATACTTGTTTCTTGCTACTCGCGCCTTGCCTCGCCATGATCCGCCCATGCTCGGCAGCACTTCCCTCAGACCCCTTATCTGGCCCCTCGTGCTGTCGGCAACAGGGGTCTTACTCTGCATCTGGATGATCCCCAGGGAAATTATCGCCGTCGACGAGCATATTCTCGGTTTTCCCGATACGGATATCCCCGGGCACCGGCTGCGCCCCTGGTTACTCGGCCTGCTCTGCATGCTGCCCTCCATCGCAGCCTGGCTGTACCGGTTCTCCGGGCTCCTCGACCGCTACATGGCACGTCAGTTTCTGTCGGCATTCGGCCTCTGTATGGGTGCCCTGATGGCGGTGCTCCTGCTCACCGACCTGCAAAACAACATCTCCGACTTCATCAAGGCGGAGAATACCATGGCGGTGCTCGGCAGCTACTATGGCATCCATATTCCTGCCATGGTGGTGTTTATCCTCCCTTACGTACTGCTCCTGTCCCTACTCTACTGCCTGGGAAAAATGTCACGTCACCAGGAAATCGTCGCCATGATCCAGACTGGCCACGGCGTGCTCAGAATCGTGATGCCGCTGCTCATCACCGGCGTCTTCTGCTCGGTGGTCTGCCTGATCTTCAACTACCACTGGGGCCCATGGTCGGAGGGACACAAGGACCTCATCGTCGATAAAGCCAAGGGAGGGGAAGCCGACCGCGCCCGCTCCGTGCTCTACCGCGACTCCGCGTCCAAACGCGTCTGGCTCGTTGGCGCCTTTCCCTTCCAGTTTGAAAAAACCGGGATGATCCACAACGTCACTGTGCGCTCGTTCAACGACGGCGGCCACCCGACCACCAAACTGGAGGCCACAACGGCCGTATGGTCCCGGCAAAACAAAAACTGGACGTTTAGCGACGTCCAGGTGCTCGACCTCCAGTCATTGCCCGTTCCATTGAAAATGGAAACCCCCAACACCATTAGCCGCGATTGGCAGGAGACGCCCTGGCAGATCGTCAAACCCGGCCTCGACCAAAACCACCTCGGCATCCCGGAACTCAACAGCTGGCTCGCTGCAAACCGGGGTATCGAGTGGGCCAACCACCTGCCCTACCTGACCCAGTGGCACTACCGCTTCGCCCAACCGATAATCTGCCTGATCACCATCCTGATGGCCGCGCCGCTCGGCATCGTCTTCAGCCGACGAGGTGTCGGCGGCGGCGTCTCGATCGCCCTCTTCCTCTGTGCCGGGATGCTGTTCTCCTCCAGCTTCTTCCTCACCTTCGGCGAAGCCGGTCATCTGCCACCCGTCCTCGCCGCCTGGAGTACCAATATCCTGTTTGCCCTGGTCGCACTCTACCTCTTCAACCGCCGCATCGCAGGCCGCCCGATCTACGAAAGCCTGAAGAAGCTCCTGCCAAGCGGGGACTAGGTGGCGGGAGGGGTCAGGGGTCCGTAGTCGGGGGCGGATGGCGGGCGCTTGGCGGATTGAAACTTTTCCCCTCTTTCGTGCTTGACCATTGGCTTGCACCCCCCTAGTTTCCGCCTCCCGTCGCCGGTGAAACCCACGCCGGCCGGAGCAAAAGCGCATCCTGCGCCTTCAAATCAGCCCATTTACACATTCAATCATTTTATGAGAGGTATCGAAATCCAAAAAGGTGAGCCCGTCGACCGCGCCCTCAAGCGCCTCAAGACCATGCTCGATAGCGAAGGTATTCTCGAGGAAATGCGCCGCCGCCGCGCCTTCGAGACTGTCACCCAACGTCAACAGCGCAAAGAACGCTCTGCCGTCAAACGCCACGCCATCCGCTGGCGCTTCCAACGGGTCAAGCCCGCCGAAGACACCAAGCCCTAGTCGGACTTCCTGACTTCAAGACTTTCCAAAAGGCACCCTTTTCAGGGTGTCTTTTTTTGTGACCCTCCAACAACCCGGCCAAGATCTACAATTTCCACCATTTTTCTATTGTCAATCCGATGATCCGACACTACACCCCTCCCGCAACCCGATACCAATCAGGTTGTTAATAAGGTGACGGCTCCATAGCTCAGTTGGTAGAGCAGCGGATTGAAAATCCGCGTGTCCTTGGTTCGAATCCGAGTGGAGCCACCATTTTAGAAAGCCCCCATTCCCTGACTCGAGGGATGGGGGCTTCTTTTATGCATCCTTTTGAAAATACTTGTGAATCAAGGAAGTGCGGCTATCGCCGGAACAGAGATCGGCAAGCCGACTCGGAACAAAGCGGAGGCAAGCCTCCGCACTCCAAAACAGGCTCCCGACTCGCTCTAGAGTGTCTTGACCTTGGCGAACACCGCCTGTTTGCCCTCGGCAAGGATTTTGCCCCCCTTGTCGATCAGCATGAAATAGGGCACGTAATTCTTGGCATACTTCTTCAAGCCTGAAGCACGGTGCCGTGCAGGCAGGATATGAGCCCATGGGAAATTTTCCTTTTTCGCCCATACCAGCGCCGCCGCGGCGTCGCGATCCAAGCTGAAGAGGATGAATTCGACACCCTCTTTCGTGGCGATTTCCGCATTGTATGACTGCACTAACTGTGGAGCCGATGAGCGACAAGGGCCTCACCAACTCGCGGAGTAATACACCACGTAATACTCCGGTGCCGTCGTCATGGTATAATCGGCGAACTTACCGTCATCGAGCTTGGAAAGCACTCCCTCCCTGAGCTTGGCCCCGATTTTTTGCGCCGCGAACTGCTTCGCTGATGCCGAGGCGGCCTCGGCATCCTTCGCTTTCGCCTGCTGCTCCTTCAGCCACTCGCGGTCGGCCTCGGATAATTTATCAATCCCGAAGGTGATGTCACGAAACCCTTTGGTGATCGTGACCTTGGCGGCGGCTTCGTCATATTCGACAAATTTCCCGGCGAAAGTACTCGCGCCGTCGGCGCTCGTCCAGGTGCGCGCGTCGGCCGGGCTGACGGCGCAGATTCCCGCGGCTAGCAATAATGAGGTGAGTCTGTGCTTCATAACTGGTGGGGATTGTAGAATAATTACGCTCCCCCATCCAGTGTTCATTCAGAATATTTACACGGGCCGTCC
>JARFRT010000591.1 GCA_029287105.1 Akkermansiaceae bacterium
CTGAAGGGTGGGGGACAGGAAACCTACGAACCCCACTTCACCTTCCACGGGTTCCGCTACGTCCAGGTGACCGGGCTGACCCAAAAACCGAGCAAAGGCACCATCACTGGCATCGTCATCCACTCCGACGCCCCGATGACCAGCGCGTTCGAGTGCTCAAACCCGATGCTCAACCAGCTCCACAGCAACGTCGTCTGGGGCCAGCGGTCGAACTACCTCGAGGTCCCCACCGATTGCCCGCAGCGCGACGAACGACTCGGCTGGACCGGCGACACCCAGGTCTTCATCCGCTCCGGCTGCTACCACCAGGACGTCTCCGCCTTTTTCACCAAATGGATCACCGACCTGATGGACACGCAAAACAAAGCCGGCACCTTCGGCCAGCAGGCACCGGTCTTCCACGGCCACGGCTCTCCCGCATGGGCGGACGCCGGCGTGATCTGCCCATGGACGGTCTATCAGGTTTATGGCGACCAAAGAATCATAGCTGACAATTACGACGCCATGGCACGCTTCATCGATTACTGCAAAAGCAAAAAAGGCCTCGTCGGCCAGGTCAAAGGGTTTGGCGACTGGTTGGCGATCGGATCAAACACGCCCAAAGACCTCATTTCCGCCGCCTACTTCGGATACAGCACCAGCCTGATGGCAAAAATGGCGGAAGAACTCGGCAAGAGAGACGATGTTGCCAAATACAACAAACTCTTCAACGAGATCCGCAGCAACTTCCAACAGAAGTTTGTGAAACCCGACGGAACCATCGCCGGTCACTCGCAGACCGCCTATTGCCTGGCGCTGCATTTTAATTTGCTCACAGACAAACAACGCACCCAGGCCGCCGCCCACCTCGTCGACCGCATTCAGGCCAAGGACTACCACCTGTCGGTCGGCTTTGTAGGCGTGTCGATCCTGCTCCCCACCCTCACCGAAATCGGCCGCAGCGACCTCGCCTACCGCCTGATCCAGAACAAAACCTACCCGTCCTGGGGATACTCGATCGAGCAGGGTGCCACCACCATCTGGGAACGCTGGAACAGCTATACGAAGAAAGACGGCTTCGGCGATGTCGGTATGAATTCCTTTAATCACTACGCCTACGGCGCCTGCAGCGAGTGGATGTTCCGCAGTATGCTCGGCATCGATACCGACGGTCCCGGGTTCAAAAAAATCACCTTGAAACCCGAGCTGGGCGTGGGGGTCACCTGGGCAAAAGGCCACTACGATTCCATCCAAGGCCGCATCAGCAGTCGCTGGAAACTGGAGGGTAAATCATTCCAGTGGCAGATCACCACCCCGCCCAATACATCCGCCACCGTGTTTGTCCCAGCCGCGGGCATGGCTGATGTCACCATCGACGGAAAACCCGCCAAGGATGTAAAAGGCGTCAAATTTCTACGTATGGAAAATAACCGTGCCGTCCTTCGCGTCGGCGCAGGATCGTTCCGCATTACTTCGAAAAACAGCTAACCCGTAGCCGGTCCCATGAAAAATACTCTACTCGCCACCCTGTCCCTGCTCATCGCGACAACATCACTGAGCCTTGCCGCTGATAAGGGAAATGAATCTCCGCTCACCGGACTGCCCGCCAAACATGGCGACTGGAACGGGTTTAATATTTACAACGTCAAAGTGAAGGATGCCGGCTGCCGGGTGGTGACACCGAAAAAAGCCGCGGCAGGCAAGCCGTGGATCTGGCGCGCCCGCTTCTTCGGCCACCAACCCCAGGCGGACATCGCATTGCTCAACCACGGG
>JARFRT010000594.1 GCA_029287105.1 Akkermansiaceae bacterium
CCGGGTAGGTATTCCACGGCGAACGCGGTCTCATCGGGTGCGAGCGTCAGGGTGTCGCTGGCGGTTTCAACCTGAGGCTCGGAGAGGATCAGGCGGGTGGCCTCGGCAAATTCCCGGTCACTAAGTCCATCAACATCATAACGTTGCACGACGCGAACGGTCTCGAGATGGCTGAGGCTAAGATTTTCCCGGAGGTCGTGATGGAGTTCACGGGCCTGGGCGTTAAATTCGGTTTGTTTTTCGACAAAAACTCGGTTCATGAGTGCTGGTGGGCTGGAAAGGTTGGCATACTAGGTGCTGATGCTCTGTGGGCAAGACCAATGCGTGTGGAAATCGATGCGAAGGGTCACGATGTCTCAAAAGATCGCCTTGAAGGAATAAATTCCCGTGTTATCCATCTAAGATCTGTAGGCTGATACGACGATGCCTCATTAACTGACCAACCAACTACAAAAACGATAATGAAAACGATGATTAAATTCCTGACTGGTGCCATTCTTTTGGGGTTCGCCCCCATTGCCCTTGCCGAAGCTCCTTCCGACTGCAGTCGCAAGAAGTGCGCCACCCCAACGAAGGCCGGCTGTGCCAAGGCCTGCAAGTCTGACAAGTGCGATGATCCGGCCGCCAAAGCGTCCCAAGGGCTCGCGAAGGCCTATTATATGGTCAGTGGCATGACCTGTGACGGGTGCACGGGAGCTGTCAGCAAGAAGTTGGCCGCCATCGACGGCGTCACCGTTAAAAAAGTCTGCCACGAGTCGGGCTGTGCCGTCGTCAACTACGATCCGAACAAGGTCCGGAAAGAGGCCATTGCGGCTGCCATCAACCAGGGGAAATTCAAGGTTACTGGCGAGCGTGTCTGCGTCTCAGTCGAGGGGATGACCTGCGGTAAGTGCTCTAAAAAGCTCACCACCGCCCTCAATGCCGTCGACGGGGTCACGGTCAAAGGCGTTTGTCACAAGAGCGGCAAGGCTGTGGTTGATATTGATTGCGCCAAGAGCTGTCGCAGTACCGTGGTCAAGACCATCACCGCGACCGGTTTCAAGGCCGAGTAGACTATTCGTGTGAGCTTTCGATAACAAGGGAAGGCTTTCTCTGCGTTGCCGTCCGGTGTGCATGCATGCGCGCCCGGCGGCTTTTTTTTGATCAAAATAAATATCGCGGAATAATCCTGGCACCGTATGCTCTTAATGTTCGAGGTTGGCCGATCCTGACTAGCCCCGCAACCAACTACCCATAACAACCTGATGAAAAAAGTAATCCAAAGCCTGTCCCTGATGTCCGTCGTTGCCCTTTCCGCATTTGCCCTGAGCTCGTGTGCCGCCAATGCCGGTGGCTGTGCTGCCGGCTGCAGCAAAACCTGTTGTGCGAAAAAAGCCTGTGCTTCGAGTTGCACCAAAACCGACTGTGCCAAGAAGAAAGCCTGCTCGGCCGGTTGCGCCAAAGCGTGCTGCGCAAAGCCGTAATTAAGTCATCGATCCAATCATCGCGCCCGGTGTCTCCGCTGAGATTCATCGGGCGTTTTTTGTTTTGTTCTTTCCAATTTTCCGTGTTGGCGCGATGAACTCGGGCAAGAACATGGTGCGGATTATTGAAAGCCTGAACGAAATGAAGACAATTACCCGGCCACTCCATCTGGCTTTGGGAGTTTTTGATGGTGTGCATATCGGGCACCAGACGGTCATTCGCTCGGTGGTGGCCGCGGCGAAAGCTGACGGCGGTGTCGCCGGAGTGTTAACCTTCGACCCCCATCCCATCCAGGTGTTGGCACCCCAGCTGGCACCCAAAAGAATTCTTGCATCGCTCAATCACAAAAGGGAACTGTTGGAAACACTGGGTGTGGATGTGATGGTTGTCATCCCATTTACCCGGGAATTCGCCGAGGAAGAGGCGGAGGAGTTTCTCGACAAACTCCTCGCAGCGAGCCCCAGCCTGAAGACGATCGCGATTGGTGAAGACTGGAAGTTCGGTAAGCAACGGCGCGGAAATGTTGCGCTGCTTGAGAAGTTCGGCGCTGCGCATCACATTCACATCAATACCCATGGCGCAGTTATGTTGGGTGGAGAGCGGGTCAGCAGCACCCGTATCCGGCAGGCGATCCGCGATGGCAACATGCCGGCCGCCGCCGCCATGCTGGGTCGGGAATACACCGTGCTTGGCACCGTCATCAAGGGACGTCAACTCGGACGCACGCTCGGGTTTCCGACGGCCAACCTGCGGGTGCGTAATGAACAACTTCCCAACGACGGCGTGTGGGCGGTCGAGGTGACCTTGGGAAATGGTGAGGTGTATTGTGGGGCCGGAAATCTGGGTGTGCGCCCGACGGTCGAGGGCGCTACGGGCCAACGCATGTTGGAAGTACATCTGCTCGACTACACGGGGGATTTGTATGGAAGTGACATGGAGGTGCGCTTTATCGAGTTTGTCCGGGCTGAAAGGAAATTTGATTCTCTCGACGCGCTTCAGAATCAGATCCGTGAAGACGTCGCATCCTGCCGAAACCTCTGCACATCCTGATTAATAGCATCGGTGTCAGTATATCAGTTTGACCTGGGCAGTTGGCTATGGCAAGTCGTGTGCGACTCGAATCATTACCCACTAAATTATGAAATCACCCATCACTGTTTCTGTTACAGGTGCAGCCTGTCAAATCGTTTATGCCATTATCTTCCGTATCGCATCCGGTGCCATGTTTGTCCCCGATCAACCCGTCAACCTTCGCTTGATTGAGATCGAGCCAGGAATGAAGGCCCTTCAGGGGGTCATTATGGAACTCGACGACTGCGCCTTCCCGCTGCTCAACGAGATCACGGCCACCAGCGACCTCGACGTAGGTTTCAAGGGCGCCAACTGGGCACTGCTCGTCGGTTCCGTGCCACGTGGCCCGGGAATGGAGCGTGGTGACCTGCTTAAAGTCAACGGCGGCATCTTCACCGGCCAAGGCAAAGCCATCGCAGCCAATGCCGCTGATGATGTCCGCGTGCTTGTCGTCGGAAACCCATGCAACACCAACGCACTGATCGCCATGAACAATGCCGACGGCGTACCCAACGATCGATTTTTTGCCATGACTCGCCTCGACGAGAACCGCGCCAAGTCGCAGCTCGCCGCCAAGGCGGGTGTGCACTGCAGCGACGTGACCAACATGTGCATCTGGGGGAACCACTCCGCCACCCAGTATCCTGACTACACCAACGCCAAGATCAAAGGCCAGCCAGTTACCGCCGCCATCTCCGACCCGGAGTGGCTCCAAGGTGAGTTCATCAAGACCGTGCAGCAGCGTGGTGCCGCGATCATCGCAGCCCGTGGTGCATCATCCGCAGCCTCTGCCGCCAATGGCGTGGTGGATACCGTGCGCAGCCTGACCACTCCTACGCCCGAGGGCGACTGGACCAGCGTCGCAGTCTGTTCAGACGGATCCTACGGCATCGACGCAGGCCTGATCGCATCCATGCCGATCAAGGTGGATGCAGACGGCCGCTGGGACGTTGTCCCGGGTGTTGAGCTCGACGCGTTCTCACGTGAGAAAGTCGACGCCACAGTGCAAGAGCTTCGCGAAGAGCGTGACGCTGTTGCCGACCTGCTCTAATCGAAATTAGAAACCAATCAACCACGCGGGGTTTGCCACAGTTGGCGAGCCCCGCGTTTTTTTATGGGGGGGCAGTGGCTATTGATCAATGTGAATGATATCCACCGGGCAGCCTTCCTCGCATTGTTTCAAATCCTCCAGATCCTCATCGAAGCCCACGGCGACCTGGAAGCCCCCTTGCTCGGAGGAGTTGAGAAGCTGGGCCAAGCCCTCATCGTCCATTTGGAAGTAATGCGGCGCGGTATCGGCGCAGAGGCGGCAACCGACGCACTCGGGTTTTTTATGACGGATGCGGATCATCGTGTGGCGGGTGACAGGCTGTCAGGCGTCAACCACTTTGTAGAGTTTGTCGTTCACACGGATCTTGCCCTCGATGCCGAGTGTTAGTGTCTGGCCATTTTTGCAATCATCAGCAACGACCATCGTGCCATCGTCTTGGAGAATGCGCATCTCCCCGACCTTGGCTTCCACCACTCCGGTTGTTTCGCCAATGACGAGGATGTCATCACCCACCGACAAGGTGGTCGCCGAGGAACGAACCTCGATGACACCCGCCTTGCGGTAGGCGTGGGCGACGTTGCCAACGAGCACCTTGCGCCGCTTTGACTTGTTTCCGTAGTCAGCTGACCAGCCTTGTTCCCGTCCCAGGTAATAGCCGCTGGACAGGCCGCGGTTGTAAACGCTTTCCAGCTGCGGGGAGAGCGTTTTGACAAACTGCTTGTCAAAGGTGCCTGCGTGCACGGCATCGATGGCCTTGCGGTATGATCTCACAACGGTAGCCACATATTCAGGGCTGCGGCCACGGCCTTCGATTTTGAGCACCTTGATGCCAGCCTCGAGAAACTTATCCATGAAATCGAGTGTGGCGATGTCATTCGGGCTCATCACGAAGTTGTTATCGATTTTGAGTTGTTGGCCGGTTTCGGCATCGGTGACCAGATATTCCTTGCGGCAGTTCTGCTCGCAGGCACCGCGGTTCGCCGATGCGTTGGAGGTGAACAGGCTCATGCCGCAGCGACCTGACACCGCGATACAAAGGGCGCCGTGGGCGAATGCCTCGATTTCCATTTCCCGGCCGTCTCGGCCGACCAGACCTTCCTGTTTGATCTTGTCGTAAATCGACCGGATCATCTTGAGGTTCAGCTCGCGTGCCAGCACGACGCGATCGCAGTAGGGGGCGTAGAATTGCACCGCTTCGTAGTTTGAGAGGGATAGCTGTGTCGACAGATGCACCTCCAGTCCGATCTCGTTGGCCATCTGCACGGCGGCCATGTCGGAGAGGATGACGCCGTCGACCTTTTCCTCCGCGGCCGTTTCGAGCATTTTCCGGCAGATTTTCAGGTCGTGTTCATAGAGCAGGGTGTTCAGGGTGAGATACCCCTTCACTCCACCCTCGTGCAGGCGGTGCATGATTTCCTTCAGGTCGGGCACATTGAACGAGCGCCGCGCCCGTGCGCGCATGTTGAGTTGGGCGAGGCCGAAATAGACGGCATCCGCGCCGTGGTCGACGGCTGCCTGCAATGAGGGAAAACAGCCGGCAGGTGCGAGCAGTTCGGTTTCCTGGAATGGGTGTTTCGGGGAATCGGGCACGTCAGTAGTGATGAGGGTGGTCGTTGCGTGAGCCTGGATGGCATCGCCTGCCGGGGCGATGCCGACCGTGCTAGGGAATTAGGGCCCGTCTGGAAAGCACATTGTGCCAGAGATTACCGCATAATGCTTGCTTACTCATGCCAATAAACGTATCAATTTGCCCATGAAGATCGCCTGTTTACTCGTTATGGTCGTGGCATTGGCTGGGAATATCTCCCGTGCGGACGAAATGAGCGTTGCCACCGTGGATGTGCGTGAAGTTTTCGAAGCGTGGGAATATTCGATCGATTCCCAGAAAAAGATCGAAGAAAACAAGGAGTCGCTGGAGAGGGAGAACAACGACCGCCTGGCGGTGATCAATCAATACCAGATGGAGCGCAGTAAGCTGCATCAGAATTATACGGAGAACCAGGGGAGCATGAGCGATGCCGATAAAAAGAAAATGGACGCACGATTCCGCAGTCTCGGCAGGGATGCCATGGCGCTTGAGCAGGATCGTCGTGATTTCTTCGAAAAAGGACAACAGGCGCTGGCCAACGAGGTTGCCACTGAGGTCAAACTCATTCTGGATCGTATCAATGAGATGATCCAGACCTACGCACTTGAAAAAAAGTTTCATATGGTTGTCGAGGCGGGCGGGCACACAACGCGTAACCTGCCCCTCTTCGTCCATCTCGAAGGCGCCGTGGACATCACGGATGAAATCATCAAGCGCCTCAACGAGACTCAGGGCAACTGAACCATTCCCGCACTTTTCCCGCTATGAAACTTACGCTCGATGATATCGTTTCCCTGACTGCGGGGACACTTGTCCGCCCCGGTTCCGCCACCGTGATCACGGGCCTCGCCTCGCTTGATGAAGCCGGATCGGAAGACGTCTCGTTTCTCGGAAACGAAAAGTATTACAAGGACTTTTTACAAACCGATGCGGCTGTCGTGCTGATCCCCCCCGGTGTGCCCGAACACCCGTCGGACTCCGCGCTGATCGAGGTCGCCAACCCGTCGCTCGCCTTCGGTGAAATGGTGAAACACTTTGTCGATAAACACCATCGGTTCACCCCGGGTGTCCATCCCGGCGCCCATGTGGCAGCGGATGCCATCTTCGACCCCGAGCTTGTGAGTATCAAGGCAGGAGCCGTGGTGGAAGCCGGTGCCCGCATTGGCAATGGCAGCGAAATCGGATCGGGCACCGTGGTCGGGGAAAATGTCAACATCGGTGAGGACTGCAGGCTCTACGCAAACGTCACCGTGCGCGAGGGGTGTATCATCGGCCATCGTGTCATTCTCCACTCAGGCTGTATCATCGGCTCGGACGGCTATGGCTACGAACTCGTTGACGGACGGCATCAAAAAATCGACCAGGTCGGCATTGTGCTTCTCGAGGACGATGTGGAAATTGGAGCGAACAGCACCGTGGACCGTGCCAGGTTCGGCAAGACGTTGATCGGCGAGGGGACCAAGATCGACAATCTGGTCCAGATCGGACACAACGCCAAGATCGGAAAACATTGCCTGGTGGTGGCACAGAGCGGTATCTCAGGCAGTGCCCACCTCGGTGACTACGTCACCCTGGCGGCCAAATCCGGCTGTGTCGGACACATAAAAATTGGTGACCATGCGGTGCTGACGGCCAAGGCGGCAGGCATGAGCGACCTCGAAGGCGGCCAGGTCTACATGGGGATGCCTGCACGTCCGCTACGTGAGGCGCTCAAGAGCAAAGCCCGCGTTGCGCGCCTACCCAAGTTGATTGCCGAGGTGAAGGAGCTCCGGCGCCAACTCGACAAGCTCGACCCGTCCTCGTAAAAACCTGACATTTCACGTTTTATAGGTGGACGCGAGAGTCATTTATGGGCAAACAGGGCACGCCTTCAACAAGGCCACTTCAAATGGATATTCAAATTGCTACTCTTTGTGACTTTGCCGCCGACTATAACGGCAAAATGGTTGTTTCCGGAACGATTGACGTGCTCGCCGCACCGGCGTTGCCTGTCGTGCAGCCCCACTGCTGCCTGGCCCTGCGCCTCTGCATTACGCCCGAGGACAACGGACAGCACAAGTTCTCGGTCAACATCATCGACGGCGACGGGAAGTCGCTCGATGACAAAATGCCGATTGATGCCGACATGCCCATCGAGATCCCCGACGACGTTCCCTTTGTGCACCGCAACCTGATCTTGAATTTACAGGGGCTTAAATTTGAAGAAGCTGGGGTCTATTTCATCGACATCAGCATCGATGACGAGCTCATCCAGCGACTGCCCCTGCGCATCGTGCAAGTGGACCCCAAGCCGCAGCCCAAGCCGTAAATGGAGCCAGCGCCCGAGTGACGGCCAATGGATACCACGGCGACATACCGGTGCGCCCTTATCACCGGCGCATCTTCCGGATTGGGCGAGGAATACGCCCGCCAACTGGCACCGGCGTGCAAGGTCATGGTGCTGGTCGCCCGGCGTGGTGATTTGTTGGAGGACTTGTCGAGGCAACTCGCACAGACGTCTCCCGATACGCAGATCCACTGCATCAGCGCGGACCTCACCGACAGCAACGAGCGGGCCGGATTGTTTGAAATGCTCCGTGCCAGGGCACTGGAGCCCGACCTCCTGGTCAATAATGCCGGGATGGGCGACTATGGATCATTCACCGGCGCGGACTGGCCAAAGCTCGACGCCATGCTGCAGGTGAATATCACGGCGCTGACGCATCTTTGCCATGCGCTGCTGCCGTCCATGATCGCGCAGGGCAGGGGGGGCATAATCAATGTCAGCTCACTGGCCAGCGCACTGCCGATGCCGAACTTTGCCGTCTACGCGGCAAGTAAAGCCTACGTCACCAGTTTTTCAGACGCATTGAGAATGGAGCTATCCGGGCTCGGTATCCCTGTGCTTGCCGTTTGCCCGGGCCCCGTCCATACCAACTTCGGGAAAGTAGCCATGCGCGGCAACAACCTCGACAAGCTGCCGTCACGCGAGGGGTTCTACACCTCCCGCGAACAGGTGGTTTCCGACTCCATCAAGGCTCTGTATGCCAATAAAGCCCGAGTTTATCCAGGGTGGAAAATCGCGCTGCTGGCAGCCGGCATCTCCATTCTCCCGATGGCTGTTCTCCGCACCCTGTTAACCAATCGCGGCGCCGAGGTGTAATCGGTTTTCCGTCCGGTAAAATCGACCCGGGCGAAAACGTGCGCCACCCGTATCGGCCAGCCGTAGGAACGTCGCAACGGCGACACCGTGATCAAGCTGGGGAGGTGAGCCCGAACGACGTTGCCATTTGAGCGCGAATGCGCGAGGTAACAGCATCCTGATATTCACCGATCTCGATTTGCAGACAGGTTTTCCACTGCAGATGGCAGTGCGCAACAACGTCTCATTTCTCGCGCATTTCGCCAATTTCGCGGTTCTAAAAATCCCAGGCTTGCCCCACCACGGCCATTGCGACTCCTGCTTTGTGATTGTGTTTGGGCGGCGACCCCGTATTGTGCTAGCGCTATGAATACGAAATTGACCATGATATCGTTAGCCATCGGAGGCGGGCTTCTCATCGCCTCCTGCAAGGAATCCTCAGCCCCAGGAGCTGAGGCAAGCCCATCGGACCAGTCAACCGCCGCCGCGGATCCCGCCACGCAGGCGCACATCCTCTATCAAAATGAACCATCGTTGCCCGTCGGTGCCATCAATACGAAAACGGAAGTCATGAGCATGACGGATGCCCGGATGACCATGACGGTGCAAGGCAGGGAAGTCAGCGGAACCATGTCCCGCACGGGCGAAAAAATAAAGACGTTGACGGTCGACAGCGATAAGCAGCTCACCATCGCGATCATCAAGGATGAAAACAGTGGCGGCGGCGTCATCGACGGCAAGCCGCTGCCGGAATCGAAGGAAACCGAAGTGCTGCATGGCAAAACCATCGTGCTTACCAAAAAGGACGGAACGTGGTCGGCGCAACTCAAAGAGGGCACGCCCGACCCCGCCACCCAAAAAGCCATGGATAAAATGACCCGACACATGAACCAACCCGATGACAGGATCATCTTTGGCTCGGGACCGCGGAAGGTGGGCGATACCTGGGAGGTCGACCCATCGCAGTTGCAATCCTTTGCCGGTGCCGATTCAGACAAGCTCTCCGTCAGTTTTAAGGTCACCTTCGAATCGATCAAGAACCTCGATGGCCACGACTGTGCGGTGATCGTCTCCGAGATTGATATCAAGGGGAAGACCGATCAGGGTATGGATATCCGCATGGTCGGAAAAGTCACCGTGTTTCAGTCGCTCGAATTTCACACCGGACTCAGATTTTTGATGGATGGCAAGATCATCATGGATGGACCGAACAGCATGCATCTCGAGGGGCCCATGAAAATAGACGGCAAAGCCACGCTCAAACTCCCCTAGAAAACATGCTCGCAGCTTAGGCCGGACTGATGGGCGCCCCTCGAAATCCCGCTTTCCAAGGTCCATGGATTGTGAACAACATGGCAGCAACGTGGCGATAACCCTGCGAATAACTCTGTGAATAACTCTGTGAATAAAATGTGAGCAACACTGTGAATAAGTCGCTCGATGGCCTGTTGATAAGATGTTAATAACTTGTGAGTAATATCTGTGTAACTTGCGGATAAGCATGCGCCCGTGGCTTGGGGGGGTGTCGACCCGACCCCGCGCCGAACTCCATTCAGTAAATAATGTCTCAATTAACTTTTGTTAAGTTGCTTGTGTATGAATTTACGCAAATAGCGTAAATGTAAAACCGGCGCCGGCGCGGGCTTGGATGACGACTAATTCCAGTCTTGGTCGTCGAGTGAGCCGGTGTAGCAATCCATGACGGAGCGGGTGATGGCGCGTCCACTTTCCTCCTCGTCGTGATGCACGTGATTGACGCCGGCACGGATGAGTTCAGCGGCTTCGGTTTCGAATTTGGTGCGACCGAAGACCAGGATGGTCGGGTTCAGTTCGCGGATGACGGGCAGTGCGCCGAGCACGACTTCTTTCTGGGGGAAGGTGTAGACGATGGCGCGTGCCTGTTCGATCCGGGCGAGCTTCAAGGCGACGCGCTGGCCGGCATCGGCAAAAATGCATTTGGTGCCCTCGCTGAGCAGTCTTTTGACCGTTTGGGCGTTCATTTCGATGATGATGGCTCTGATGTTGGATTTCCGCAGGTTTTCGTGCAGATTCCGGCCAATCGGGCCATAGCCGCAAATGATGACATGATCGGCGAGGCTGTCGATTTTGCCGGACATGCCCAGATGGCTGTCGGTTCGGGCTCCGGGACGCAAGCTCAAGCGGGCTCTGAGCTTTTTGGCGCCTGCTACGCTGGACTTCATCAGGAAGGGCACGAGTCCCATGGTGACGGCGGTGCAGACCAGCAGGACCTGCTCGACGAGGGGGCTGAGTGAATCCAGCTCGGCGGCCCGGTTGAGTAAAACAATGGAAAACTCGCCGGTACTGGACAGCGCGGCGGCCGTGATCAGCCAATCGCCCATACGCAGGCCTGATATCCTGGCGGCGAAAGCAACGATCGCACCTTTGATGATGATGATGAGCAGGGTGCCGCAAACGATGAGAGGCCAGTGGGAGATGATTGAATCCAAGTCGATGAGCAGGCCGATGGATACAAAAAAGAGGGTCAGAAACAGATCCTTGAGTGGTAATACATCGGCAAGCACTCTGTGGCTGTAGATGGAGCCGCTCACCACCACCCCGGCGGCGAAGGCGCCCAGCGCCGGGCTCAGGCCGAGTAATCCGGAGAGCACGGCAACGGCGGTGCAGAGACCGACCACGGTCACGGTAAACAACTCCCGGCTGCGGGTCAGTGCCACGGCACTGAGCATCTGGGGAATGCCGTATCGGCTCAGGCAGATGGCGCCGACGCAGAACGCGATACCTTTGACCAGGGC
>JARFRT010000228.1 GCA_029287105.1 Akkermansiaceae bacterium
ACGGCATCTTCCAAGCGACCGAGGGAATGCACGGACTGTTCTTCCTTCATCAGGTGTTCTTCACATTCATGATTCTTGTTGTGACAATGATTGCCATGACGGTAATTTGCCCTCTGGCCGAGCCGCGCAAACTCCCCGTACGCGAGGATATAGCCGTCAAAACCGAACCCGTCGTCAAAATGGCCGGCGCGCTCGTCATCGCCGGCGTCATCGCATTCTTCATCATATTCCGTTAGAATAATCTTCTCCACGCATCCATGTCTGTCACCGCACGTCTCGAACCCCTTGTCATCCCCACCTACCCCGTCGGAACCCCCGAAAAAAACCCGGTTTTCTTCGAAAAACGCGTCTCCCAGGGGAGCTCCGGCAAGGACTACCCCGTGCCCTTTATCGACAAGGTCTTCGATGAACCGGTTGATACCACTTACCAGTCGGCATTGTTAGAAAACGAGTTCGTCCGGCTCGTCATACTGCCGGAGATCGGCGGCCGCATCTTTGTCGGGCAGGACAAAACCAATAACGACTACGATTTCTTCTACCGTCAGGACGTGATCAAGCCAGCCCTGGTCGGGCTCGCCGGCCCGTGGATCTCGGGTGGTGTCGAGTTCAACTGGCCCCAGCACCACCGCCCGGGGACCTTCCTGCCCGCCGATGTCCACATCGAGGAGGAGTCCGACGGCGCCCGCACCGTCTGGCTCTCCGAGCACGACCCGATCAACCGCCTCAAAGGCATGCACGGCGTGCGCCTGCGCCCCGGCTCGTCCCTGGTCGAACTGCGCGTCCGGCTCTACAACCGCACCCCGTTCACCCACACCTTCCTCTGGTGGGCCAACGTTGCCGCCAAGGTCCACGACCGGTACCAATCGTTTTTCCCCACCGATGTCCACTACGTCGCCGACCACGCCGTGCGTGCGACGTCGTCATTCCCCATCGCCGACAACCCGTATTACGACATCCCGTATCAGGACCGGCCGGGCGAAAACGACCTGAGCTGGTATAAAAACATCCCGGTGCCGACGAGCTACATGGTCTGCCAGACCGACTTCGACTTTTTTGGCGGCTATGATTTTGCTGCAAACGGTGGCTTTGTCCACGTTGCCAACCGCCACATCGCGCCCGGCAAAAAACAATGGACCTGGGGGAATGATGAGTTCGGCTGGGCGTGGGACCGGGAGCTGACCGACGACAATGGCCCTTATGTCGAACTCATGGCCGGGGTCTATACCGACAACCAACCGGACTTCACCTACCTTCACCCCTACGAAACCAAGACCTTCTCCCAGTTCTGGTGGCCGATCCAGGACATCGGGCCGGTGCAACAGGCAAACAAGATTGCCGCCCTCGCCTGCGAAGTCCGCGCCGACCGCATGATCGCGCTCGGCCTCTGTGTTTCGGAACCCGTCAGCAATGCCCGACTGACCGTCGCCTATCACGGCAGTGCGCTCGGCGAGTTCGACCTCACCCTAACACCCGGAGAATCCTGGCAGGACAGCAGCCTGGCATTGCCCGGCGAAAACCCGGCCGGGCTTGAGATCCACCTGCTTTCCGAAACGGGTGACCCCCTGCTCAGCTACCTGGCGATTGATACCACCACACTCACCCGCGACCGCCCGGTCGCTACCGAGCCCGCCGCGCCGGAAGATATCACCTCGACCGATGAACTCTACTTCACCGGCGAGCACCTCGATCAGTACCGCCACCCGACCCGCGACCCGGAATGCTACTGGAACGAATGCCTGAAACGTGACCCCGGCGACGCCCGCTGCCACAGCGCACTCGGAAAACGCGCCCTCAACCGTGGAGAATTTGTATCCGCCCACGATCATTTCCAGCAGGCGGTCGCACGCCTCACCCACCGCCATCCGAACCCGGTCACCGGTGAAGCCCACTACTACCTCGGACTCACCCTGCGCAAACTCGACGACCAGGACAATGCCTACGCCGCACTCTACAAAGCGACCTGGGACTACGCCTGGCGCGCCTGCGCCTACTACCAACTCGCCACCATCGACTGCCTGCGCCACGACTGGTCGGCCGCGATCGAACACCTCGACGCTTCGCTCGACACCAACCGGCAGAACAACAAAGCCCATGTGCTAAAAGCACTCGTCCTGCAGCAAGTGGCAGGCGCCGTGGCCGGGGCTTCCAGCCCCGTAGCCAACACCCCGACCGAACTGCTCAACGAGCTCCTGCGCACCGACCCGCTCGACCACTGGGCGCGGCACGCGCTCGAATACGTGGCCGGGGTTTCCAGCCCCGTAGCCAGCCCCCCATCCAGCAGCTTCCTCGCCGCTACCCGCAACGACGCCCAGACCATCCTCGACCTCGTCTTCGACTACGCCGAAGCTGGGTTCTACCAGCACGCCATCGACCTGCTTGAACTCCACCACAGCAACCCCACTGACGCCGTCGCCGTGCCCAACCCGATGGAGCGCAGCGCCATGACCCACTACGCCCTGGCTTGGTTCAAATCCATCACCCACGCCTCCGACGCCGGTGATTTTCTGGCCAGTGCCCACACCCGGTCGCCCGACCACTTCTTCCCGTCCCGCCTCGAGGAAATTATTATTCTGCAGTGGGCCGTGGCCGGGGCTTCCAGCCCCGTAGCCAACACCTTCACCCCGACCTACCTCGACGACTCAACAGAAATCGCCCGTTATAAAAACCAGCTCCCGCACTGGAGCCAAAATCGCGTCACCTACGCCGTCACCTTCCGCCTGGCCGACTCGCTCGCCCAGTCCGTCGTTCAAGCCTACCTCAGCGAAAAACAATTCCTGCAAGCCCACATCGACGAAGCCCGCAAAAACAACGAGTCCACCAAAGTCCGCGACTTCGAAAAGCAACTCCAACAGCTCTACCGCAACCACATCGAATCCGCACTCGATCAGGGAGCCGGCGACTGCCACATGCATAACCCGGAGGTCGCCAAAATCGTTTCTGACGCGATCACACACTTCGATGGTGACCGTTACGATCTCGCCGCCTGGTGTGTCATGCCCAACCACGTCCACCTCATCATTCGCCCCCACAAGGGCCACTCGCTCATCAACATTCTCGCCAGCATCAAATCCTTTTCGGCCCAACAAGCGAACAAGGTCCTCAAGCGCAGCGGCAATTTCTGGCAGAGTGAAAGCTACGACCACATCATCCGTGATGAGGAGGACTTTTTTAACCAGCTTGATTATTTGAAACGCAACCCTGAAAAGGCAGGGATCAGTGACTGGAACTGGATTGGCTCTCAGGAAATTGAGTTGGCTACGGGGCTGGAAGCCCCGGCCACGGTCCCGGACACAGCTTGTTACGCCCTCGGAAACTACTACTTCGACAAACACCGCCACGCCGACGCGATCGCAGTGTGGGAAAAAGCCGTCGCCGCCGGCACCACCATCCCGCAGGTCTACCGCAACCTCGGCATCGCCTACTGGAACCATGGCGCCGATGGCGAAAAGGCCGCCGCCTACTACCAGCGGGCACTCGACCTCGACCCCGCCGACCCCCGACTGGTCAGCGAGTCCGACCAACTCGCCGCCAAACGCAACCGCCCGGTCGGCGAGCGTCTCGGCTTTCTCGAAAACCACCTCGAACTCGTCCGGCAACGTGACGACGCCACCGTCGGGCTGGCCAGCCTCTACAATCTGGCAGGAAAACCCCAGCGGGGACTCGACCTAGTCACCTCACGCAAATTCCACCCATGGGAAGGTGGCGAAGGTGCCGTGCTGCGACAATACACCACCGCCCATATCCTGTTAGGACGCCAGGCGCTGGACGAAGGTGACGCCGCCACCGCGCTCGACCACTTCACCCGGGCGATGGACACCCCGGAGTCACTCGGCGAAGCCTACCATCCGCTCCAGGCCAAGGCCGATGTCAACTACTGGCTCGGCCGCGCCCTCGCCGATCTCGGTCGGCACGAGGATGCCCGAAACCACTTCCAACTCTCCGCCAAAAAGGCCGGCGACTTCTCCGCCATGGCCGTTACCGCCCACAGCCCGCTGAGTTATTACCGCGGCCTGTCCTTGCGCGAGCTGGGAAAATCCGACGAAGCGAACCATGTCTTCAATGACCTGCTCAGCTTCGCAGAAAAGGGTCTGGAGCAAACGGCCCGCATCGACTACTTTGCCACCAGCCTACCCAACCTGCTTGTCTTCGATGAAGACATGCAACAACGAAGCGATGCCGAAAACCACCTGCTCATCGCCATGGCCAGCCACGGATTGGGTGACACTCAAAAAGCACGCAAGCACCTCGCACGCGTACTCAATTTCTGCTGTGACAACCAACACGCGGTCAACCTCCTCCCATTAATCTCACAATCATAACATCATGACCCGTTCCCACCTCCAAACCACCCTGGGCCTCCTCACTTCCACGCTGGCACTGAGCTTTGCCCAGGCGAAGCCCATCACCTACACCTTCCCTGCGGAATTCCCCACCAGTGAAGTGTATGAGGTGCGCATCGACGACCAACCGGTGCAGGCCTACTCAACAAAAAAAGGCTCATTCCTCAGCTTCGGCATGACGGGGCCCGCCGAGCTGACCGTCACCTATCAAACGCCCCCGGCAGAAGTCATCATCCGGCCGCTGAGCGCAGGCGTCAAGGCCACCCTCGCCGGCAACACATGCACGTTCACACTCCCGCGCCCGATGAACCTCAGCGTGGAAGCCGATGGCGACCTCTCCCACCCGCTGTTCATTTTCGCCAACCCGGAACTCACCAACATCCCCAGCAAAACCGACCCGAAGGTCAAGTACTTCGAAGCCGGAAAAATCCACGATGCCGGTGAAATCATCCTCAAGGATGACGAAACCCTCTACATCGAGGGCGGCGCGGTCGTCCGCGGTGTTGTCCGCGCCCGCAACGCCCGTAACGTCGCCGTCCGTGGCGCCGGAATCATCGACGCCTCAACACGGAAACACAAAATCAACATGCTTGTCTTTCGGGAGTGTGAAAACGTACTGTTGGAAAATGTGTTTATCCTGGATTCCTTCGGCTGGACCGTGCACCTGAGCGGGTCGGAAAACATCAAGCTCTCCAACACCCGCGTACTCGCCTGGCGACAAAACTGCGACGGCCTCGACATCGAATACTGCAAAAACGTCCGGGCCGACGGATGTTTTTGGCAAACCACCGACGACTGTGTCGCGGTCAAGGCCATCTACCCCCCCGGCGTGACCGGCATTCCGTTCGAGGAAATGATCAACCCGGAAACGCTCGGCAAGCACAAGGTGCCGCGGATCGTGGGCGATGTGGTTGGCGACGTCCTGATCACTAACTCCGTGTTGTCCAACGCCAAGGGCCAGACGTTTGAGATTGGGTTCGAACTACGGGTCGACAAAGTCAGCGGCGTCACCTTCCGCAACTGCGACGTCATCCACGGCGGGGTCGGGTTCAGTATTCACAATGGCGACCGGGCCATCATCGAAAACATGCTGCTCGATGACATCCGGGTCGAACAGGCGAACCGCCTGATCGACTTCACCCTGGGGCTCTCAATCTACAGCGACGACTGCCCGGGCCCGTACCGGCGCAGCAACCCGAAACGCAAAGCCGTGCCCAAGGAACACCGCCCGATCCAGGCAAACAATGTCTACCAATGGTACGTGCCGGCGGAGCAGGACCTCGGGAAATTTGAAGCCAACCGCGGACTGATCCGCAACATCACCGTGCGCAACATGATCGTAGCCACCCCGCCACGCCACAACTCGATTTTCAGCGGCTACAACACCAAACACAACATCTCCGGCATCACCTTCGACGGGCTCGAGATCGCCGGCAAAAAAATACTCTCCGTCGAAGACAGCGGCATGTACCTCAACCACGTCAAAGACATCCGCTTTCTCCCCGGAAAATAGCCCGAGCTGACGCACCGTGGCCGGGGCTTCCAGCCCCGTAGCCGACAGACTCCTTTTTTTCACCGCGGAAAAAGACGAAATGCGCGAAAGGAAGACTCAGGTTGCGGGCTTGGGTTGCTACTTCATTTTGGAACCACGGAAGATACTGAATACACGGAAGTATTTCCAGGCGAAGCCTGTCTTACTTGGTATTTGGAGTTTGGTTTTTGGAACTTATCCCCCCTTGGTCTTTGGAGTTTCAAACTTAGAGTTTGAAACCGTTGCGTCTTGACTACGGGGCTGGAAGCC
>JARFRT010000025.1 GCA_029287105.1 Akkermansiaceae bacterium
ATAAGAGACAGCCTATGCGCGTGCGAAGCCCGGCGCCGACGTCGTGCTGCGGGTGGCTCGCCTCGATCGGCACGACCCCATTCTCGCGGTTTGGCGCTATGGGCTTGGCCGTGTTGCGGCATTCACGGCCAGCACTCTGGACGACGCCGAACGCTGGCCCGGCTGGCCTGCGTTCGGCAAGTTCTGGTCACAGCTCGTACGCTGGGCCGGCAGGGGGGAGATGGGGAATCCTGCAAGGGGGGGGCTGTCCGCGGATTATGCCTGCCCGGATATTTGTTTCCGGAGTTGTGACGGGATGAGGCATGCGCTGATGAGGGCGGCCAGGGGCGCGGAGAGGGTGAACCAGTGGTGGGTGATGTCCATCATTGCCAGCAGCAGGGGGAAAAGGAGGCTCGCGGTGAGGGCGAGGGCGAAGTAGCGGTTGCCGGGCGAAAACCCTGCAAACCATGTGGCGGCGAGGGTGATAGCGAGTAAAACGGCGATTTCCGCCGCGAGAGGCAGGCGATGGTAGTGGGTGGTTTTTTCCGGGATGAGGAAGGTTTCGGCCAGAGTGAGGAGGATTGAGAGTCGGGTCGGGCTGAGGGTGTTGGTGGCGGATGTTTTTGTGCCTGTGGCGTGAATCAGGGCAACCTGCTCGGGTTGGGCGGCTGGGGGGGTGGGTTGTTGACTGATCACCTGTGCGGCAATGAGTGGGGGGAGGGCGTTGTCGGTGGGGCTGACTGACTTGGCGGGAAAGGGGGTCTGGCCGTAGACGTCGATGGGGATGACGGGGCCTTGACTGCCGAGCCGGATGTGTTTGCCGCAGTGGATGATGAGGTCGGCGGGGCTGGCGTCGTGGGCGCTCATGACGGCCAGCAGTTCCAGAGATGGGATCAGCCCTTGTCCCTGCCAGTGCGCGAGCATGGGGATGTGGCCGGGCGATGGCGGGGCGCTTTCGATCTGGTGAAAACCTGCCAAAGTCTGCCCCGCTCCGTCGGCATGGGTAGGCAGGGTCACTTGGTTGACGATGGGGATGTGCTGGTGGTTTCCTGTGATTCTCGAGACGGGGATGAGGGCGCGCTGGAGGGGGGCGGGAAGGGGGTGGGCGGTGGCTCCGCGGGTGACGGGAAGCGCAATGACGGCTTTGTTGAAGAGGGCGAGTCTGCTGCTGAGGCCCTTGGCTTCGAGTCCCGGTTGCTCGTCCCAGGTCATGCGGGTGGTGAGCACGACGCCGCTGTATCCACGGTTATGCAGGGATTCGAGGATCACGGCATAGTCGAGTGGCGACGGCGGGGTGTGTTCGAAAATGCGGTCGGGGTCATCGGTGACGGCGACCAGCTGGAAGTCCCTGGCTTTGTCCGGTTGGATGGCCAGGGTGTGTGCGCTGATCGTGTCCGATGTGGCATCGTGATCGTAGACCAATTTGTCCGACGATGAGGCTGCGCGCACGCAGGCGCGATCATAGGCGGGGAGCCAGGCGGTGAGTTTGCTCAAAAAAAGCACGGCAATCCCCACGCTCAGGACGAGGGTGGCAACGGGGAGCCGGGACTTGAGGTGAGTGAATTTCAAAGTGAATCGATCTCATCTAGCACAGGCAGAAGGGGTTCTTCAAGGTCGGATCCCACAATCACCTCGCGCAGGATGGTTGCGGCGGTGGGGATGTGCTGGAGATACCACTCGTGGTGCGGCTGGCGGCCCAGCTTTGCGAACGCCCCCATCGCCTGCATCAGCCGCTGGGCGGCGCATTTCTGGAGGATGGGCGCGATGGGTTCCTCCTCGGAGACATCCTCCCAGAGATCGAGAAGTTTTTGCCGGTCCTCGGCGGAGTGGTTCATGTAGGGGTCGTAGATCAGCGACGCCAGGTCGTATTCCTGTCGGCCGCGGCGCATGCCCTGGAAGTCGATCAGCCATGCCTTATTGTCTTTGGCGATGATGTTTTGGCTTTGGAAGTCGCGGTGGACGAGATTGCGTGAGGACGCGCCGAGGTCTTTGGCCATTTGGGCGAGTGCCGGGTGTTCGGAGAGTTCATCGACCACGGCAGGGTTCATCTTGAGGTATTCATCGGCCACCTGGTCGTAGAAATAGTCCTGTTCCCAGCGGTACATTTCCTTGTCGAAAGGCGGTTGGAATTCGAGGTCCTTGGGCGGGCGGGTGTAGAAGAGTTTGTCGAGTTGTTCGAAGGCGGAGCGGTAGATGGGTTCGCGTTTTTCCCAGGCTTCGTCCTTCATGCTGAGGAGGTCGACGTCACCGAGGTCCTCGACGAGTGCGACGCGGCGGCCCGGGTTGTCGTAGATCACCTCGGGCACGTTGAACCCGGCCGCGCTGAGAAACTGGGACACCGGGAGGTAGTTCGCATTGTCCTTGCGGTCCATGGTGTAATGGATACCGATGTAGGTCGGGAAACCCTCGGGTTTCAACCGGATAATCGTCCGCCCTGAAGCCCCTTTGGTGATGGGCTCCATGATACAACTGTGTTTGGGGCCGAGTTCGAGGTAGTTGCGGATGGCGGTAAGAAGGGTGTCGGCGGGCATGAGGTGGGTTTAGGGGGATAGTAGTGAGAGTCAAGAGCAAGAATGCGGGATAATGGCGCCCTGGTAGCTGCTGTTTTCCTCCACTGACGCGTGTGGCCAAACAATGGTGT
>JARFRT010000056.1 GCA_029287105.1 Akkermansiaceae bacterium
GACTTTGTAAAGCGGGATGCAGCCGGCGAGTCCACGCTTGTCCTCGATCGGGGTGTCGATCCCGGCGCTGATATCCTCGTGGGTCAGCAGCATCTTCACCTTGATGCCCGACCGTTCGGCGAGTTGCATCGCCATGTTGGCGCTCATGACGTCACCGGCGTGATTGAGCACCACCAGCAGGATTCCGGCATCGCGTTGGAACATTTTCAATGCCTCAAGCACCTTCGGGGCACCGGGTGCGGCGAAGATATCCCCGACTACGCTGGCATCCAGCATGCCGTCGCCGACAAAGCCGGATACGGCGGGTTCGTGGCCGGCACCGCCCATACTGATGATGGCAACCTGGTCGTCGGGTTTGGCGTTGGCGCGAACGATGATTTTCTCGTTGACCAGTTTGACTTTGTCAAAATAGGCAAGGCTGTATCCCTCGAGTAGTTCCGAGGTGAGGTCTGCGGGGGCGTTGATTAGTTTTTTCATCATGATTTTATTCTCCAGATAGGGTTGTTTCGACTTCTTGCATGAATTCGACCGGTGCTCCGTCGTCGAGGATGAAGCCGACCATGAGTCCGTCCATGGGAGCGAATGGCTCCATGAGTGTTTCTCCAGTTGCCATGGCGGCATCGAGGTCGTCGACCATGTAGGCGACGTGGGCGGTGCTTTTCAGGGCTTCGGGCAAAGGTGAGTCCTCCTCGAAGCGGAGCCATTCGATCTTGTTGTCGTTTTCGTTGAATTCGGTGACGTAGAGTTTGGCGCCGTCGAGGTAAATTTCACCTTCGCGTGCGACTGTGGTGGGGATGCCGATGTGGCTGAATGCTTTCATGGTGAGTGGGTGCGTTAGAATTTGACTTTCGGGTTTGAGAAGCGGAGTCCTTCGTTGTCGTGGAAGGTTCCGAACTCGGTGACAATGGCGCCCTCGGGGCCTGCCATCATGAAGTGTTTGGCTTCGGCCTTATTCAGCGAGCCGACGCCGCCTTCGGAGATGAGCTCGGCTGTGTTGCAGGTGGCGCTTGCGCGTTGGCTCTCCGGGATTTGGACACCTTCGGGAAACCCCTTGGCTGTTTTTTGCACACTGAACGAATAAATCGAGCCGTGGCGCACGAGCCAGGATTCCCGCTTGGGTGGGCAGGTCGAGCAGGTCACGTGGGCGTGTTCGACAATCATCTGACCGGGGAGCAGGAAGATTTCATGGCCGAGATAGCCGCCACCCTTATGGTTCTCGTTGATCCAGAAAATGCCGCCCATACCGGCATGCATGAAATCGCCCAAGCTGAAGTCGATGGCCCAGAGTTGCTCGCCTTTGAAGCTTTCCCAGACGGGATAACCAAAGCGTTTCATCATGTCAAAATAGGCCTGCTTTGCCTTGCCGGCATTAAATTCGCCGTTGTCGTAAAAATCCTGATGGGTGTACATGGTGGGTTTTTTGGGGGTGGATTGGGCTGAGGCCGATGGAGCCCCGTGAATGAGTGATGTGCCACAAGCGCTCAATGCACCCGCGACAAATGTTCTTCTGCTAAAGGCGGTGTTGGATTTGGTTTTCATGGTCGGATATCCTCAAAATGGAGGGTTGATTAAACGACTTCCGTATACCCGAAAAAGGAGGGGGTGTGAAGGTTAAATCTATATTAAAACCGAAGTTTTATATATAGAACTAGAAAACGGGAAAAGTTTTCTAACTGATAATGCGGGACCGCGATGAAGATGAGCCCGTTACTTGCCGTCAGGCTTGGCATGGAGGACTTTGTGTCCCATGCGCTGCGAGATCTGGTCCGCGTATTGGCGGACGGTGGCCCCCAGTTCGTCAAACCGTTTCTGCGGTAAGCGGTCGGACGGGCCTGTGGTCCAGATGGCCGCGATGGGGTAGCCAAACTGGTCGAAAACCGGGGCGGCGACGCAGTGGGCACCGTGAACTTGTTCGGCACGGTCGAGTGCGAAGCCGCATTCTTTGACCGACTTGAGTTCCTTGTCGTAGGCGCGTCGACTGGTGATGGTGTTTTCGTTAAAGCGTTTGAACGTGGCTGATTTGATGATCGGGTCGCGTTCGCGGCCGGGAAGGTAGGCGAGGATGGCCTTGCAGGGGGCGGCGCAGTGGATGGGCATGCGGGCACCGGGGTCGATGGTGAACTTGAACGGGTGGGAACCGAGGATTTGCTCGATGACGACGCCCTCGTTTTCCACGATGGTTCCGATGAAGATGGACTCCTTGATTTCATCGCGGCACGCCCGCATGACATCCATGGAGTGTTCGATGAAACGGGTGTCGCCAAAACTACGGCAGCCCATGAGCAGGAGTTTTTTGCTGAGTCGGAACCGTTTGGTTTCGTCACGCACCAGAAAGTGGTGATTCAGCAGGGTCATGGTGATGCGGAATACGCTGTTTTTGGAAAAGCCGAGGTCTTCGGTAAGTTCGGCGGCGGACCGGCCTTTCGGGTGGTCGAGGAGGTGCTCCATGATCACCAGCGCGCGTTCCAGGTTGGGAACTTTGTAGCGGCTGTCCTTGAA
>JARFRT010000082.1 GCA_029287105.1 Akkermansiaceae bacterium
GTGCAAATGCCGGGCGTCACCCCGGAAGACGCGTCCCGCGTGCGCAAAATCCTTGAAAAAGTCGCCAAGCTCGAACTCAAGGTCGTGCACCCGGACACCCGCAACCTCGCCGCCAAGGTGGCCGCCGATCCGGAAAACGAAATCGTCCCCGGCTACGAACTCAAAGTTCTTCAGGACGAGGACGAGGACGGCGTCATCACCATGGAGAACATCCTGATCAAACGCCGCGCGGCGCTTGACGGCTCCTACGTCAAACACGCCCAGGAACTTTACGGCCCCTACGAAGGCAAGCTCACGGTCGAACTCAATAACGAGGGCGCCACCAAGATGTTCGATCTCACCAAAAACATGCGCCACGGTGCCGACCGCCTCGCCATCGTGCTCGACGGCAAGGCGCTCAGCGCTCCCACCGTGCAGAGCAGTCTGAGCCAAAGGTTCGAGATCTCCGGCATGAAAGACGCCGGAGAAGCCAAAGCGCTCGCCGCCGCCCTGCTCAACCCGCTGAAAAACCCACTCATCGTCGAGGAGGAACGCACCGTTTCCGCCACCCTCGGTAAGGAAACCATCTCTCAAGGCATCGTTGCCGGTATGGCCGGCCTCGGACTCACCCTCCTCTTTGTCCTGCTCTACTACCGCTTCGCCGGCATGATCGCCCTGATCGGTCTCAGCCTGAACATCCTCATCCTGTTTGGCACCATGGCCATGTTCGGCTTCACCTTCACCCTGCCAGGTATCGCCGGTATCATCCTCACCATCGGTGTCGCCGTGGATGCCAACGTGCTGATTTATGAACGTCTGCGCGAGGAACTCGCCCACGGAAAATCGCTCAAGGCCGCCATCTCCGCCGCCTACGAAAAAGCCTTCTCCGCCATCTTTGACGCCAACATCACCACCCTGCTCACCGCGCTCATCCTCTTCTGGAGAGCCAGCGGCACCGTCAAGGGATTTGCCATCACCCTCACCATCGGTATCCTCGCCTCCATGCTCGCCGCCCTGCTCTGCACCCGCGTGCTGTTCTGGTGGTTCGCCGATTCCGGCATCCTCAAGAAGCTCAGCTTCATGAACCTGATCCCGAAAAACGCCTTTAAATTCCTAAGCAAACGCAAACTCGCCTTCAGCGTCTCCGCCGTGCTTATCCTCGCCGGCATCAGCTCCGTGGGAATCAAAGGAAACAAAGCCCTCGGCATCGACTTCACCGGCGGCGCCCAGCTTTCATTCCAGTTTGCTGACGGCACCAAAGTCAGCCAACCCGAGGCCCAGAAGATCATCAACGACCTCAAACTCACCAAGGTCGCCACCACCCAGGAGGAACAAAACACCACGGGTGAATTGCTCACCGTCCGCTGTGCCAATAATACCGTCGAAAGCGGCAAAACCGACCCCGAACTTATCGAGGACGCCCTGCGCAGCGCCTTCCCCGTGCTCCAACTCCAGGAGAACGTGCTCGACGGCGAAGGCCAGCCCAAACTGGACGGCGACGGCTCACCGCTGATGCAATACAAGTACCAGATGGCCAAGGAAACCATCAGTGCCAGCCTCGGTGGCGAATTCCTGACCACCGCCGTATGGGCCCTGCTGCTCGGCCTTGTCGCCATCCTCGTCTACATCACCATCCGCTTCGAGTTCTCCTTCGCACTCGGTGCCTTTGCCGCCCTTTTCCACGATATCCTGATCTGTCTCGGAATCGTCGTCTTCTCCGGCCAGGAGCTCTCACTGATCCACGTCGGCGCCTTCCTCACCATCGCCGGTTATTCCATCAATGACACCATCGTTGTCTTCGACCGAATCCGCGAGGACCTGCGCTCCCGCCGGGGCGATGTCGAGGACGTGATGAACCACGCCATCAGTGCCACCCTGTCACGGACCGTACTGACCTCGCTCACCACCTTCGTGGCCGTACTTGTCCTCTTCATCTACGGAGGATCCGCCCTCAAGGATTTCTCCTTCAGCATCATGATCGGGGTCATCGTCGGAACCTACTCGTCCATCTTCATCGCCTCCCCGATCGTTTACATCTGGAGCAAAATGCGCGGCGCCAACCTTCGCCGCGAACTCCTCGACGCCAACCTCGAGGCCGAAGTCAACCCGGCGAAGTCATAAGGGCGTTAAGATTCAAACACCCAATTTCCAATTTCAAATCCCAAGACGGCAGCACCCTCCGGTGCTGCCGTTTTTGCTGATGGGAAGGTTTGCCGTGGGCGCTAAAAAAAATGACGGTTTTTCTCCAAAAAATCTTGCAATACTACGCTAATCTGGCACTTTCCCGCCCGTCCGACCCCTGCAAAGGGCAAACGACAACAACTGGAAATTCCTGCGTAGCTCAGCGGTAGAGCGGGTGACTGTTAATCACTAGGTCCTTGGTTCGATCCCAAGCGCAGGAGCCATTTCCCCCATCGTGACATATCGTGTCAGAAGACGTCACACCCCGTCCCAACCCTTGATCCTTCAAGGGTTTTTTTGTGCCCGCTAGGCTCCATGCCTACGCCGTCGCTCAACGTCTTCTTTGTCGGTGCCCAAAAATCAGTGGCTAACAATAAGCCGCGTCGTCCTGCATCCACCGCTTGTTTAGCGCAATCGTATCGATCGGCATCCCGGACAACCACGCGTCCACAGACAAAACCGCCATCCACGGACTCCCGTCCACCAACTTACACCTCGCCCGACAACACCACCGCGTTGGCCGCGGCGTAATGCTCTGCGTGGGTCAGGCTGATTTTGATTTGCACCAGGTTGTTGGACTTGGCGAACGCGTCACCATCCCCCGTGAGAAAAACCTCGGGTTCGCCGCTTGCTCTGCGGCGGATTTCCATATCGAGCCAGCCGAGTTCCTTGCCGATCCCGGTTCCGAAGGCCTTGGCCACCGCCTCCTTGGCCGCGAAACGTGCCGCGTAATGAATGGCAGGACGCTTCTGGCTCTCACAATATTCACGCTCGGCATCCGTAAACACCTTACTCGCAAAGCGATCTCCAAACTCCGCCATGGAGGAGGCAATACGCTCCACCTCAACGACATCGATTCCAATTCCAAATAGATTCATAATTGATAGCCTTCCATCGCTGCGCGCATTTCCCGCACCGCCGTCACCAAGCCCACCCGCACCGAGCGCGCGATCAAGGTGTGCCCGATATTGAGCTCTGATAGATGCGGGACAGTGAGGAGCGCAGGGAGATTCTGTAAATTAATGCCATGCCCGGCATTCACCTGCAACGCATGACGGTGCCCAAGTTCGGCCGCGGTTTTCAATCGGTTCGTCTCTACCACCCTGTCCTCCCCGAAAGCATTCGCGAAACAACCTGTGTGCAACTCAATCATCTCTGCCCCGATCCGCGCGGACGCCTCTACCTGGCACGCATCAGGGTCGATAAACAGACTCACCTTGATTCCCGCCTGCTGAAGTTGGGCAACCGTCCCTTGTAGCGACCCGTAGAGCCCGTCGACGTCCAGGCCACCTTCCGTGGTGACTTCCTCGCGCGTCTCGGGCACCAGGCAGACAAAGTCAGGCCGCAGTTTCAGCGCCATCGCCACCATCTCCGCCGTGTTTCCCATTTCAAAATTCAACGGGAGTTCCATTTTTTCACGGATTTCGAAAGCATCCCGCACCTGCATGTGCCGACGGTCACCCCGGACGTGGATGGTGATCGAATCGGCACCACCCACACGCGCATCCTCTGCGGCAAGCAGCGGACTCGGCTCCGCATTCGGGGAATCCAGCATCCCCGCATAGCGAGCCTGACGCAGCGTGGCCACATGATCAATATTCACACCGAGGAGAAGACTCATGCATGTGGGATAGGCGAGTTGGCCACAAACTTCAAACTTCTAATATTACCCCATTGCAATTTTACCTCTGCGGGAGTTACTTGGAGGCATGAAAATGGCCCCCCACCTCAGCCTATGCCTCACGTTGTGCCTGCTCGTACTCCCCCCGGCTCTCATCACCAGTGTCAGAGCACAAGACGACGAGGAACGTCCCGCTGTGGTCAGACCGGCCGTGCCGGACGATCTCATCGACGACCCCCACGTACGTGAGGAACTCGGCGTCAACGAGTTTACCGCGCCCTCGATCAAACGCATTTTTGATGACCTCGACAAGCTCGCCCCCCTGCCCGCCGATGAACTCGTGCATGAGATGCCCAAGCGCATGCCCCTCAATCGCACCGACCTTGCCTTGGAAATCGGATTCCTGATCGCCGATGGCTTTATGGCCGTGCAAGCAGGCCACATGAACAAAATCGAACCGCTCGCCAAGGACCTCTCCCGCTACGGCAGGGCACTCGGTGCAGGTGAGCGCGTCAACCGCCACGCCGCCAGCCTGCTGGAAAATGCCCGCAAAAACAACATCGAGGCCCTCAAAAAAGAACTCACCGCCACCCAGAGAGACGTGGAAACCGACCTCATCCACCTGCGTGACGTCGACCTCGCCCACCTCATTTCCCTCGGCGGTTGGATCCGGGCCCTTGAAGTCGGCGCCCACGCCGTCGAAAAAAAATACACACTCGAACGTGCCAAACACCTCTACCGGGAGGATATTGCCGACTACTACGAGGGATCCATCGGCGCACTCGACCCACGCGTATCCGACCGCCCCGACCTCAAAGCCATGCGCGTCATCATTGCCGGTTTGCGCCACATGATGGTGCTCGGTGAAGACGGCGAACCTAGCGAAGAAGGCGTCAAGGAAATCGCCGCCGCCGCGCGCAAACTCGCCATCCTCGCCCTGAACAGAAAAAACTAGCGCGTCGCGCCTGCCGCCGCCATAACCTGCCCGGGGTAAAGGCATTGTGGCGCATGGGACACCAAGACACGTCTCCGTATCTGAAACCCCGCGCGAAAAAAGGTGACGCCCCGCTTGACTTCGCCACTCTCTTCAAGGCATACAAACCTCAGTAAGGCGTGTGTGACGGAATTGTCACATCGTCATTGTTACCCATTCGTCACCTACCACC
>JARFRT010000087.1 GCA_029287105.1 Akkermansiaceae bacterium
CTCTTTCAAATCCACCGGGTTGTATCTCAGGTCACCAGGCAACCCACTCTCCACGCATCCATGAAAACCCTCTCCATCACCACCCCCTTCCTGCTTGCCACAGCCATCCTCACCACGACCCTGCACGCCAAGCCGTTCTCCCAGGAAACCGTGCGCAGCACCAGCAACCAAATCGACCAGCTGGTGGCCGCCCACCTCCAGAAAAACAACATCAAGGCGAACCCGGTCATCAACGACGCCACCTTCGCCCGCCGCTCCTTCATTTCCATCGCGGGCCGCATCCCGACCGCCGGGGAAGCACGCGCGTTCATCACCGACACCAAGAAGGGAAAACGTCGCGCACTCGTCGATTCCCTGATTCATTCGAAGGGCTACGAATCACGCATGTTCAACTTCTGGGCCGACCTGCTGCGACTGAAAACCAACGACGAGTCATACGGGCTCGGCTGGCACCTCTGGATCCGCAAAGCGGTGGAAGACAACATGCCCTACGATGCATTCGTCCACGCCATGGTCCGCTCGGAGGGGATGGCTTCTGAAAATCCGGCGGTAGGCTACTACCTGCGCGACCGCGGAATGCTCCTAGACAACATCAGCAACACCGCCCAGGTCTTCTTGGGTACCCAGATCGGCTGTGCCCAGTGCCACGACCACCCGTTCGAGGATGTGACCCAGCGCCAGTATTATGAATTTGCCGCCTTTGCCGGTGGCACCGAATACAAGAGCGCGGACGCGCAAAACAAGCTGCGCCAGATGACCATGCATACCATGAAGGAAAATGGCGCCAAGCTCAGCGACAGACGCAACAAGAAAAAGCGCAACAAAAACCAGGGCATGGCTAGAAAAACAGCCCGCGACTACGCCAGCCTCTTCAAGTACTTCCGTAAGAATGCCGTAACTGACAATCCCACCCAAAAACTCAAACTCCCGCACGACTACCAATACAACGACGGCAAACCCGGCGAGATCGTCGAGCCGAAGACGTTTTTTGGTGCCTCCGTCAACAATGTCCCGCCCGCCGAACGCCGCAAGGTGTTTGCCGACTGGATCACCGACCGGGACAACCCCTACTTCACCAAGGTCATCGTCAACCGCCTGTGGGCCGAGGTTTTTGGCCGCGGCATCGTCGAACCTGTGGACGACTGGTCGGAGACCACCACCGTCTCCCATCCGCAACTCATCGACTACCTCAGCAAGGTGATGATTGCCACCGACTACGATGTGAAAGAGTTCATGCGCGTGCTCTACCACACCCGGCTCTTCGAAAGCGCTGTCACACCCAGGGAAGCTGCCATGGGCGGCAGCTACGATTTCCGCGGACCCATCCTGCGCCGCATGTCTGCCGAGGAAATCCACGACTCGTTCATCGCACTCGAGTTTGGCAACAAGGACAACACTGTAAACCGCCGCATGGAAACGCAGTGGGAAACCTACGCCAAGGGCGTGGAGAATTTGTTCAAAATGCCGCCGGCCCAACTCATCGCACTGGACAAGGCCGCCGACGAAGCGGAGAAGAAATTATACGCCGACCGCATCGCCTCGCGCAAGCTGCGGACCGCCATCGATCAAGCCAAGGGCGAGGGCGACAATGAGAAAGCCCGGAAGCTCCAGCGCGAACTGCGCGAGAAATACGCCTCCCTCAGACGCAAATCAAACCAACAGAGCATGCAAGGCGAGCAAGGCAGCATGGTGAGCGTAGTCATGCAGCGTAACCTTCGCACCCGGGGCGAAATCTCCATGCGCTCGTCCGAGAAAGCCGCCCCACTCAAACCCGGCACCTTCATGCGACAGTTCGGTGCCTCCGACCGCCAAGCCCCCGAGGCGTCCCACACCCAGGCATCCATCCCCCAGGTCCTTACCCTGCTGAACGGCCGCGAAGTCACCTCCATGACCGATGGCAAAGGCCTCCTGGCCAACAGCCTGCGCAATGCCCCATCACCCGCCAGGAAATTGGACACCCTCTTCCTCTCCATTTACAGCACCCTGCCCACAACCACGGAACGCCAACGCTACCAGCCCATGATGAAGTCGCCCCGCGACATCCAGGCCCTCGCCAAAGCCATGCTGAACTCCAAACGCTTCCTCTTCATCCAGTAACATGACCGTCCCGGTCATGACCACCCCCCGCCGCCCCAGCGGCGCACTCCCCCCCATTCCCAAATCCCAACTCCCCAATCCCTATTCTGCCATGCACCATTCAAAACTCGACGACCTCTCCCGCCGCGGCTTCCTCGCCAGCACCGCCAAAACATGCTTTGGCCTGACCATCGGTGGCTCGGCAGCCAGCTTTTTTTCCTCGCAAAAGGCATCCGCCGACACCGCCATGCTGGCTGCCGGCGGCGGCAAGGCGAAGAGCGTAATCTACCTGTTCATGTCCGGCGGCATGACCCATATCGACACCCTCGACCCCAAACCCGGCGCCAGCTCGGAAATCCGGGGCGAAACCAAGACCATCAACACCAATGTCGATGGTATCCAGCTCGGCCACTGCCTCCCCGGTCTCGCCAAACACATGGATAAAGTCGCCCTGATCCGCTCCATGACCACCACCCAGGGTGCCCACCAGCAAGGCCAATATTACATGCGTACCGGCTACGCCCGACGCTCCAGCATCGTGCACCCGTCACCCGGCGCCTGGACCAACCGCCTGATGAAAGACACCGGCAAGGACATGCCGGACTACATCACCGTGAACTGCGGCAGCTCGCACCCCGGCGCCGGATTCATGGAGGCCAAATACGCGCCACTCCCCATCGGCGACGCCATGGCCGGACTGCAGAACAGCCGGCCGGCTCATAATACCAATGACGAGCAGTTTCACAAACAACTCGACCTCCGCCAACAACTCGACCTCGAGTTCGATCAGAAGTTTGCCCAAGGCCAAAAAGAGGTGCGCGACTACAACGAGGCATTCAATGCCGCCGTCAAGCTGATGAAGTCCAAGGACCTCGAAGCCTTCGACCTCAGTCAGGAGGGCAAAGACGCACACGTGCTCTACGGCCCCAGCCGGTTCGGAAAAGGTGTCCTGCTTGCCCGCCGACTGGTCGAGCGCGGCGTCCGCTTCATCGAGGTCGAATACAGCGGCTTCGACTGGCACAACGACAACTTCGGCGAAATGGAAGCCAAGATGCCCGCTCTCGACCAAGCCCTCGCCGCCCTGCTCAAGGACTTGGAAATCAAAGGCCTGCTCGACTCCACCCTGGTCGTGCTCGCCACCGAGTTCGGCCGGTCCCCGAAAATTAACGGCAACGCCGGCCGCAACCACTACCCGAAAGCCTTCTCCACCCTCATGGCCGGCGGCGGCATCAAGGGCGGCCAAGTCTACGGCGCCACCGACAAAACAGCGAGCAGCGTCACCAAAAACAAAGTCACCGCCCCCGACTTCAACGCCACCATCGGCCACGCCCTCGGCATCCCGCACAACCAAATCATCTACTCCCCCTCCAAACGCCCCTTCCGCATGGGCAACCGCGAAGGCAAACCACTCACCAAGCTGTTTACGTAGGGAGGGTGGACACTCTTGTCCACCGGCAACCTAAGTCACTCATGCACGACTAATCCATAAGGCGTGATAGTGGACCAGATTGCCTCGCCCACTCGGCTATGCTGGTATGCAGCCCTCCTCCTTCCTCCTACGCTAAAACTACGGCGGACAGGCTGTCGGGCAGGAATGAATTCGTGCGTTGTCCACCCTTCACAAAAAATAACGATTCCGTGTAACGTTTCGGCTCTTCCGATGATAGATACGTAAAGAGAATGAGTCGCAAAAAGGAGAAAACGGAGGCTTACCAGACCTACGTCGCACAATTGATCGCCCACCAGGATGATCTGCGCGCCTTTGTCCACTCGTTGCTGCCCAATAGCCCGTCCGCCGATGACGTGCTCCAGAATACCAACCTGGTCCTCTGGCAAAAACGAAGCTCCTTCAAGCAGGGCACCAACTTCCACGCCTGGGCCTTCAAAATCGCACGCATCCAGGTCCAGCACCAGTACGACCGGGCCAAGCGCGAAACCCGTCTCGTTTTTTCCGAATCCCTCCTCGACCATATCGCCGCCGCATCCGCGAGTCAGCCGCACGAAAGGGCACTGGCCATCCTCGAAAACTGCATGGGCAAACTCAACGACAAACAACGCAGCATCATCAACGCCCGCTACACCCCCGGCGAATCTCTCGAACGGTACGGAAAACAAACC
>JARFRT010000094.1 GCA_029287105.1 Akkermansiaceae bacterium
CGTGGGCTCGGAGATGTGTATAAGAGACAGGTCACCGATGTGGTTATCAGTGATCACCTTGTGCCCGAGAAAACGCGCAATCCGCGAAAGGCTGTCACCGATAATCGTCGACCGGATATGTCCGACATGCATCGGCTTGGCGACATTCGGCGCCGAGAAATCCACCACGATGGTTTGTGCCGGACTCGCCAGCGGAACCCCCAAACGATCATCACCCAACAATGCCCCGACACGGCGGCTCCACGTTTCTTTTGCAATCCTGAAATTAATAAACCCAGGACCCGCAATATCCGCCGTCGCCATCCCGTTGAGATCCAAGACCCCGATAACCTTGGCGGCAAGCTCGCGAGGGTTCATCCGGAGCCGCTTGGCCAGCACCATGGCCGCATTACTCTGATAGTCGCCAAATCGCAAATCCGCGGACGACTCGACCTGCACCCGAAACCCATCGGGAAGTTCAACACCCGCGCCGGCAAGTGCCGCAACCATCGCCTTTTCTAATTCTTCAATCATCATCGGTTTTTAAAAAAATTACACCGCCATCTCCGGCCCCTACTTCTCAGAGTGGGTCCGCGATGGCCGGGAGGCAAAAATATCGAGTACTTCCTCAACCGTCTCCGCTTCCTGCAACTGCTGCCTGACCTCGCAGTTATTGAACATCTTGGCAATCGCCGCCAGCGCCTGCAAGTGGAGGTTGTATTCCTTCTTCGGCACAATAAAGAGAATGATAAAATTGACCGGCGCATTGTCCAGAGCCTCAAAGTCGACCCCCTCCTTCGACCGGGCAAAGGCGGCCACCACCTGATCGACCGAATCAGAAAACGCATGCGGAATCGCCACACCCGAGCCAATCCCCGTGCTGATTTGCTGCTCACGTTCCCTCAGCGACTGAAGAATCTCGTCCCGCAGCCCGGCAGCAAGCATCTTCTTTGAAATCAAATGATCCACAATCGCAGCCGTCGCCTCCTCACATACCTCTCCCTTCAAATCAAGAATGACTTGTTGAGGCGTTAGCAAGCTTGCAAGTTTCATGGGCTCCTTATAAAAATCCCCGCCAGCCCGCTCCCACGGAATTACCACTGGCGGGACAGGCAATTACCCCGAAGCCCGCGACCATGCAAGCCTATTTAAGCCTTTAACAGGACACCGTCATACCAGCAACCGGAGCCGGCAGCCAAGCGATGGAATCCCCCGAACCACCGAAATTCTCTTGATTCTTCGCTCTTAGCTCTTAGTTCTTTTTTATGCCAGCCTCCCATCGCACCAGCGGCTCGACCGCCCGCGACGACTATCTTGAACAAATCCTCCACCTGATCGAGGAAAAGGGATATGCACGCCCCATCGACATCTCGAAAAAACTCGAAATCTCCCAGGCCAGCGTCACTAACATGCTGCAACGACTTGATGCAGAAGGCCTTGTCGCCCATGAAAAATACCGCGGCACCACCCTCACCGAGGAAGGCCTGCGCATCGCCCGCGCCATCATCGACCGCCACGAAACGCTGACCCGCTTCCTCGAACTCTTCGACATCGACAAAGACACCATCTACCGCGACGTCGAAGGCATGGAACACCACGTCGCACGTGCGACCCTCGAAGCCATCCGCGCCGTCACCAACCACCTTCAGGAAAACCCCCATACCCTGGAACAAATCAAATCGGCAGCCAGCGAGTAGACCAACCGCAGCAGAGGAACAGCCGCCAGCATCAACAAATACCCGCTGACATCCGGGTTGACTAACTCAGGCCTGCCGTTTGCTGTCTATCTCTTGCATCCGGTTTTGTGAAAAACCCGAGCCATGGAATGCGTTCTATAGATGAGACCATCATCTCAAAAACGTCATGAGCCACGCCTTAGTATTCGCCAAGAGATCACTCCAGAAAACCGGCATGCTCGTCCTTTGCTGCTGGGCCACCGCATCAGCCGCCGACCCACGTGCCACCATCGAAACCAACTGGGCACAGCAGGAAAAAACCACCTTCTCACGCGACCTCGCCAGCCACGCCGCCGTCATCGAGCTACTCCAACGCGGACACCTCATGCTGGCCGACATGAAGGCCTTGGGCGTGAACACCCAACCCACGGAAGCCACCCTGGCCACCGTCAGAACCCGGCTGACCCAATCAAAGCCTAACCACGCAGCCCTCTACAAAGAGGCCCGCTGGGCCATGCGCCGACTCGCGTTTTCCAACCCGCTGCTCGATTTTGACAAACTCCTCTTCGTCAAACGACACACCCCATACTACCAACACCAATGCGCCCACCGCGTCGGCGAATCCCAACTCCCCGGCGCCAACCTCTGCATCCTCAATGGGCTCAAGCCCGACGGCCAGGTGCGCGATCTGCTCAAGGGCGAGTTCACCACAGGCGGAATTGGCCGACCCGACCTCTCGTTCGACGCCAAACGCATCGTCTTCCCCTACGCCCGCAAACGGGAAAACGGCACCAAATTCACCCCGGGCACCTACGGTGGCGACGGACTCTGCGACCCCTACGACCTCTACGAAGTCCGGACCGATGGCACCGGCATCCATCCCGTCACCCGGCACCCGACCGCCGAAGACACCGAGCCGTGCTACCTGCCCGACAACCGGATCGCCTTCACCAGCTCCCGCAACAACCGTCTGGTCCAGTGCGGCGACTGGGCACTCGTCAACGGTATCTTCTCCGTGAAAACAGACGGCAGCGACCTCTACAAAATCACCGAACCCCAGGACGGCGAGTTCTACCCCAGCCTGCTCGAAGACGGACGCATCCTCTACACCCGTTGGGATTACGTCATGAAACCTTTCAACACCCAGCAACAACTGTGGGCCGTCAATCCCGACGGCCGCCGAGCCGAACTCGCCTACGGCGACTACTACACTTTCAGCGCCGGCCCCATCGCCCTCTTCGAAGCCCGCCAAATCCCAGGAACCGCCAAAGTCATCGCCACCGGTGCCGCCCACCACAACAACTGCGCCGGCCCGATCATGATCGTCGATATGAACCAAAACCGCGGCGGACCGGGCGGCATGAAAAAAATCACCCCGGAAGTCCACTACCCGGAAGTCCGGGGGGAAACCGGCGGAAGCGGAAAAAAATCCACCACCGGATGGTTCAGATCACCCTACCCGCTCGGCGAAAACCACTTCCTCGTCACCTACAGCTTCGGCCCCGACAACGTCTCAAACTACGGCATCTACCTGATGGACATCCACGGCAACAAGGAGCTCATCTACCAGACAAATTCCAAGTTCTCCTGCTACGCCCCCATCCCACTGAGGCCACGTAAAACCCCACCCGTCATCCCCAACCTCGTCAAAAATGTCGATCCCGGGAAACCGGCCACCATCATGGTCAACGACATCTATCAAGGACTCCTCCGCGAAGGCGTCAACCGTGGCGAAGTCAAACACCTGCGCATCATCGAGGTCGCCACAAAAACACAACACACACTCCCACGTCGCTGCGACGTCGGGGTCAACTCCGGCTGGGACATCCGCAAGGTCCTCGGCACCGTCCCCATCGAAAATGACGGCTCCGCCCACTTCCAACTTCCACCCCACAAACTCATCCTCTTTGAAGCCCTCGATAAAGACTATCTGGAAATCAAACGGATGCGCAACTACATCAACGTCAAACCCGGCGAATCCGTCAGTTGCATCGGCTGCCACGAACCCTACGGCATGGCGCCACCCGCCAGAAAACAACCCCCGCTCGCATCCCTCCGCCCCCCGTCACCCATCACCCCACCCTCCTGGGGCATCCGGGGAATGTCATTCAAACACATCATCCAACCCCTCCTCGATAACCACTGCACCTCCTGCCACGACGGCTCGGCCGGAACCGACAAATCATTCGACCTCCACGGATCAACCATGGTCGTCGCCCCCAAAGGCCACAACGCCGATGAAGGCCCGCAACACGCCGTCAGCCAATCATTCCTCAACCTCATCAACTACGTCAACTACACCCAAGTCGGCGGATACGGCCACCACGACCCGAAAGTCCTCGTCCCGTCGCGGGCCAAAACCACCGGATCCCACGCCAGCAGCCTGATGAAAACCCTCAAGGCCGGCCACTACAACGTGCAACTCCCCAGAGCCGACTGGCGTGCTCTCGCCGCCTGGATCGACTGCAACGCCCCCTACTACGGCGACTTCCAAGAAATCATCACCATCAAGGACCTCCCCGCCCCATCAGCGAAAATCACAGCAAACATCCCGCAACGCTCCTTCGCCGTCGCCGACCTCCGGCGTAACGAAGCCCTGATCATCCGCAACGGCAAAATCCTCTGGAGCTATCCGATGAATGCCGCCACCGAAATCAAGGCCTACCCCGACGGCGCTTACCTGATCTCCGGGCAAAAAGAGGTGGTCATGGTCGACCGCGCCAAACACACCCGCTTCAAATTCACCGGCAACGACCTGTTCTCCACCGAACGCCTGCCCAATGGCAACTTCCTCGTCAACGACAACTCCACCAGTTCCCTGATCGAGCTCACCCCGACCGGCCAGGAAATCGCCCGCACCTCCACCACCATCAAAAACAGCACGGTCAACAAACACCATCACGCACTCCATATCCAACACCTCGATAACGGCGACCGCTGGGTCGCCCACCGCGACCATAACCTCGCCAGAAAATACAACCGCGATGGCAAAATCCTGCGCACCCTCGCCATGCCCTGCTCCGTCACTTCCGTCCGGGAACTCGCCAACGGAAACGTCCTCGTCGCCGGTGGCAAACCCGCCCGCCTCAGCGAATTTGACCCGAATGGATCGGAAATCTGGTCCCTCACCGCCAAAGACGTTCCCTCCGCCAAACTCATGACCATCTGCGGATTCCAACGCCTCCCGAATGGCAACACCATCCTGACCAACTGGACCGGCCACAATTTCAAAGGAAAATACCTCCCCATCATCGAGGTCAACCCCAACAAAAAAATCGTCTGGTCGTTCTCCGACATCACCCTCACCCCCGAACCCATCAGCATTCAAACCCTCTAATCCCCACAGTCCCCCCCAGACACTCCGGAAACCCGGAGTTGGTGATTATTCGTATTTGGCCTTTTAAATACCTGTCTCTTATACACATCTCCGAGCCCACGATCACATATTGCCAAACTCGGATGCCGTCTGGGGGTGTGAAAAGGGGGGGGGGGGGGGGGGGGGGGGG
>JARFRT010000107.1 GCA_029287105.1 Akkermansiaceae bacterium
GAGCGCCACGTTGACCGCGGTGCGACCGTCCACCTCACCGAAGAACGCGTAGTCAGACTGGCCCATCTCGACCCGGGCGATGTCGCGCAAGTACAGGGCCGACCCGTCGGGGTTGGCCCGCAGCACGATCTCACCAAATTCTTCCGGTTCTGCCAGCCTTCCCTTGCTCTGCAGGGTGTACTCGGTCTGGATGTTTCCCTCGAAGGGCGGCGCACCGACCTTGCCTAGAATATTCCCAACCACCAACAAACTCGTCTTTCTGCTGTTGGCATTGTTTCTCCTCGCCGTGATTCCATCCGCCTCGGCACAAACACGGAAGAAGCTCAACGGTGGTCCTAGCCAATGGCAGAGTGTCGGAGGGATAAAGATTTTTTCCAATGATCACGTCTTCAAAAACACCTGGGTCAAAGGAGAAAAAAGAGGAAAGATGGATATGTATTGGAAAAATAGTGAATCTCGAAAAAGACCTGCATCACATCCAGCAGATCCTGAAGTTATCGGGGATGTGCTGGTTAAAAAAGGTACCATCGTCGTCACCGGCCCCGGTTTCCTGGCAAGAGATATCCGTAGAGGTGGAGCAACGTCCTTCTTTTTAAAACGACCTGACCTTCCGAATTGGCATCAACAAGATCTTGGGGTTTCTGAGAAGTACACGGTAAAGGAAAAATGGTCTGACAACTGGATTCGCCGAAGTGCCCATGCCGTCGATGACATCAATAAAACATGGTCAGGTCAAATCCCCGAAGGAAAGACGGTTACCGTTGAAATCTGGGTAACAAAAGAATTCACCCACATGGCCCACGTTGGATACGGATACGGCCAAGGCCTTGCCGGTGGCGATGTCTGGTGGTTCCCCCGCAAAGGTGGAAAGCTTGTCAGCGTCACTCCGCACGGGTCACCCACTGTCATCACCCCACCCGTTGACCCGGACACTCCTGACACCCCTCCCGTCAATATCACGGGTGGCGGCCTGCCACCCATCGCCGACGCCCAGGTCTACGCTTACGATTACCGCAACTGGAACAAAGCCAACTGGGGGGCATACAACATCCTCGGCGCGGGCCCCAATGCGATAGGCGGCGAGAAAAGATTCTTTATCAAGTTCGATGTTTCCCGGCTCAACATCCCCGAGGGCAAACGCGTCAAGCTCCGGCTCTTCCACTACCACTCCGCAGGTGATTCAAATTACCCCCTGGGCATATTCAGGGTCACCAGCCCATGGAAGGAGGGGCGGGGGACCTATCACTCGGGAACCACCGAAGCTCCGGCAGGTCCCGGTGAAATATCGTGGGTGCAGCAACCCGCCACCAGCCCGAACGCGGAAGCACAGTTCAGCCCCGGCGCCCAGGCAAACAAAGCGATCACCGTCGATATCACCAACCTGGTTAAAGGCTGGCAATCCGGCCAGGCTAACAACGGCTTGATGGTTGCGGGACTGCAGCCGTCACGCGGCACCTCTGTCTACGGATTCTACTCCAGGGAGCATGCCGACGCCGCCAAGCGCCCGGCCCTGGTCATCGATAGCCCGAGCGGCTCTGACGCCCCACCGCCACCGCCACCAGCAGCAGAAGCACTCCAGGTGCGGGCCGACCACAAACAGGTCCAGAAAGGCGATACCTTCTACCTCCCGATCTGGCTGGACTTCCCCCAAACCTTCTCACGCGCCCGCGACGGACGGATCAACGCAGCCAACCTGAATGTGGAAATCAGCTATGACCCGAATGTCCTCAAGGCAGGTCCCAAGATCATGCCGGGCAATGTGTTGGGTGGCGCGCTTTTCCAGTCGAACCCCGGACAACCCGGCGTCATCAAACTGGGATTCGCTACCCAAAAAGGCATCCAAAACAGCGGCACGCTGGCGCAACTTGGCTTCCAGGCCATCGGACAACCCGGGCAACGCTCGCCAATCACAGTAAGAATAACCACGGCGAACGACGACCAGGGCCGCACACCGCACACCAAGGCGATTCATGGTTACGTTGAGATCGTCAAGGAAGGTGTCACCGGTGACATCAATGGCAATGGCGCTGTTGATGCCGGGGATGCCCTGGCAGCGCTGAAGATGTCAGTGGGACTCACACCTCAAAACATGATTCTTAACGTTGATAAAAAAGACGAGGTAACGTCAAACGATGCCCGTCTTCTCCTGCAAATGGCGGTGCAGGGGGGGACCATCACGACGCCCCCGCCAAGAGTTCATACTCCCCCGCCAAGACAGCCGGCAGCTGACACACCGGCGGTGACAACCGCCCATACCGCAGACGCCCGGAGAGCCTACCAGGGGTACATCGCAGCCTATAACAAAATGACATCATTGATGGCCAAGGGACAGGCTGACTCACCTGCCGGAAAAAGTGCCTACGCCGCCTATCAGAAAGCCAGGGGCAAGTACGAAGCCGCTATCAAAACCCAGTCGCCCGTGAGCGGCGTCGAATAGAACCGGACTCATGAAATCATCATCCCGAAAATTGATCGTCAAGCTCGTCCCGGCCCTGAGTTTCATTCTGGCCCCGGCCGTTCTCTCAGCCACCTTGTCATTAAAAGTAGACACCGTTGAAAGCCGCGGCCAAAGCATCGAACTGCCTTTATCAGCGGTGCGGTGCGATGGCCTCGGAGCCTTGCAATTCAGTCTCGGCTATGATGCCGAGGTGATCGAACCCACCTCGGTTGACGCGGGCGGCGATCTTACCGGCGGACTTGTTGCGTTCGACATCAAATCCCCCGGCACCCTGCGTGTGGCCATGGTATCAAGCAAGCCCGTCAACGGGCCAGGTGAGTTACTCAAGATTACCTTCAGGCGAATCAACCCGGAAGGGGGCACGTCCGACCTGACCGTCACCGAAGCGACCGCCTGGGATCATCAAACCAATACGGAAATGCTGGTTACCCACGAGGCGGGAATGCTGACATTCACCCGGAAATCAGGGTTGATCCCGGATAACCTGGTTCCGGATAGCTTGATCCCGGACTACCTCAAGATGCCCATCCTGATCGGCTGGGGAATTGTCGCCCTGCTCATCCCCCTCGCACTTGTGAGAAACCACGCGAAACGGAGGAAAAATAGCACTCCGGCACTCGGCGCCTTCTGTTCGAATTGCGGATCAGCCCACCGCAACGATGCCCAGTTCTGCGCCAAATGCGGCCGGGAGATTCCGCCATTCCCCTAAAAGAAACACACCGACAAAACTTCCTGCCACGTTGAGACTACGGCGGGCAGGCTGCCCTCACTCCCCTGTTGCTCGCAGGCGGCGTTTGCCTTACTTGGTATTTGGAGTTTGAAACCTGGAGTTTAAAACTCAGAACTTATACCAAGTAGTGAAACAGACGGGACGATTGCCGAGATGAATGACTTCTTTGGCAAGGCGCGACGAAGGAATGGTGCGGGCACCATGACTGAGGAGAAACGCAGCCCAAGGAGTCATTCATCCGGAACTCTCATTGATCACGAAGTGCTTTTCCAAATACCTCAACAATAATCAATCGTCTCGTCTGTTTTGCGGAGTGGTAT
>JARFRT010000224.1 GCA_029287105.1 Akkermansiaceae bacterium
TTGTGCGATTACAAATGTTGGGGATTTTTGCAGTGCCGGGGGTGAAGTTCGGGGTTTCAAACTCCAAATACCGGGAAGTGCGTCCTGCGGACGGGGGGGTGATTATGACCGGGTCGGTCATGCCACGGCTGCGGCCGAGCGGCGTCGGTGCCTTATGCGGGTTGCCGGCTGCGTGCGGCGATGCCCATGAGGGCGTAGGTGAGCTTGGCCGCGGTGTACGAGCAGGAATGGAGTTCGGGGCGGGGCGCCAGTTCAACGACGTCGAGGCCGAGGATTTTTCGATTTTTGGCGAATGCCTCGCAGGCATCGAGTGCCTGCCACCACGTGAGTCCGCCGGGTTCCGGTGTGCCTGTGGCGGGCATGAGCGAGGTGTCGAGGCCGTCGACATCGAAGGTGAGGTAGATGTTTTTGGGGAAATCGGCCGGCAGCAGGCTGGCGGGAAACCCGTTGCGGTGAATCTGACGGGCGTCGAGGTGGCCGATGTGCTTGGCCGCGCGGTAGTCGATTTCCTCCTTGCAGAGGTTGCGGATGCCGACTTGGAATATGGGGATGTCGAGTTCGTGGATGCGGCGCATGACGCAGGCGTGACTATTGGGGTCGCCCTCGTAGCTGTCGCGGAGGTCGGCGTGGGCATCGATCTGGACGACGCCGAAGTCCTGTCGGATCGCATGGAGGGCGCGGACGGGGGCAATGGTGAGCGAGTGCTCGCCGCCGAGGGTGACTGGGATTTTTTCTGCCTGATAGGAGGTGGTGCAGGCGGCCTGGAGGTTGGCGAAACAGGATTCCGCATCGCCTGAGCAATCGATGGCATCGGTGGTGTGGATGCCGAACTCGCCTGGGTAGGATGTGCCGTCGAAGGCCTCAAGTTGGTAGGAGGCCTGGAGGATGGCCTCGGGGCCGAGGGCCGTCCCGCCACCGTAGGAGACGGACTGTTCCAATGGCATGGGGATGATGTGGAAGAGGGCGTCTTCGACTGTGGATTGGGGGAATTCTGAAGCGAGGAAGTGCATGGGATGGAAGGAGGTGTGTGTTAGGAAAGGCGGTCGCGGTAGTCGGCGTAGGTGAACCGGCGGTCAATGATGACCTCGTCGGTCTCGGGGTGGTAGCGGGCGATGGCGGGGTGGTCGACGCCGTTGAAGTGGTTTGTTTTCACCATGGAGTAGTGCGCCATGTCGGTGAAGATGAGTCGGTCGCCTATCTTGAGGTCGTTGTCGAAGGACCACTCGCCGATGACGTCGCCTGCGAGGCAGGTGGTGCCGCCGAGCGTCAGGGTGTGGGCTTTCTCCCCAGGCTCGCCGGCTCCGATGATTTCCGGGCGGTAGGGCATTTCCAACACATCGGGCATATGGGCGCTGGCGGAAGTGTCGAGGATGGCAATCGGGTGGCCATCGGAGTCAAAACGGTCGATCACACTGGCGACGAGAAAGCCGGTATTGAGCGCGACGGCTTCGCCGGGTTCGAGGTAGACATCGAGGTCGTAGGTGTTGCGCAGGTGCCGGACTAGGCGGGCCAGCCTGTCCCGGTCGTAATCGGGTCGGGTGATGTGGTGGCCGCCGCCGCAGTTGAGCCATTTCATGTGGTGCAGGAGGCGGCCGAATTTGGCTTCAACGTGTTCGAGTGTGCGTTCCAGGGTGTCCGAGTTTTGCTCGCACATTGTGTGGAAGTGGAGTCCGTCGATGCCCTCCAAGGTGGACGGGTCTTGTTGTGCCAGATCGGCTGCGGTGATACCAAACCGGGTGCCTTTGCGGCAGGGGTTATAGATTTCGGTGGTCACCTCCGAGTATTCCGGGTTGATGCGCAAGCCGAACGACGCCGTGGTTTCCTCTTGTCCGGCGAAGTGCTGGAACCGCTGCCACTGGCTCAGGCTGTTGACCGTGATGTGGTGGCAGCGTTTCCGCAGGTAGTCCATGTCGGCGTCGCGGTAGGCAACGCAGTAGGCGTGGACCTCGCCGCCGAATTTTTCGAAGCCCAGTTTTGCCTCGTTGACTGAGCTGGCGGTGGTGCCTCGGAGGGTTTTGGCAATCTGGGGGAAGGTCGACCACATCGCGAAGCCTTTGAGGGCGAGGATTATGGTTGCTCCGGATGCTCGCTGGACCTGGGCGAGGATCTCCAGATTGCGGGCCAGTAAGGACTCGTCTACAAGGAAGCAAGGTGTGGGGACCTCAGCGCGCTTGCCGATTTCCTGGATGTCATGGTGCATGCCGGTGTTGCTTGGTGGACGGGAGAGGGGTGCCTTCGCTGCGTAGTTACGGGTTGTGTTTTTGGAGTTGTTCGAGGAAGGGTGCCCCGTCGACGACTTCCCAGGGGAGGCCGTACTGGTTGAGTGCGTCCATGAACGGATCGGGATCGTTTTGCTCCATGTTGTTGACGCCGGGTTTTTTCCAATGGCCATCGAGGATCATTTTGGCGCCGATCATGGCGGGCACGCCGGTGGTGTAGGAAATCGCCTGGGATTTGGTTTCCGCGTAGGCCTCTTGGTGGTCGCAGACGTTGTAGATGTATTTTTGGAGGCGTTGGCCGTCCTTGGTGCCATCGATGACGCAGCCGATGCAGGTTTTGCCCTTGGTGAGCGGGCCGAGCGAGGCGGGGTCCGGCAGCACCGACCTGAGGAACTCGAGGGGCGCGATCTGTTGGCCTTGGAAGTCGACGGGCTCGATGGCGGTCATGCCGACGTTTTGTAGCACGGTGAGGTGGTTGATGTAGTTCTGTGAGAAAGTCATCCAGAAGCGGAGGCGTTTGACACCGATGAGGTTACGGCAGAGGGATTCCATTTCCTCATGGTAGAGCAGGTAGATGTCCTTGGTGCCGACTTCGGGGTGGGGGAAGTCGAACGGCTGACTAATTTCCAGCGGGGCGGTCTCCTGCCACTCCCCGTCCTGCCAATAGCGGCCTTTGGCGGTGATTTCGCGGATGTTGATCTCGGGGTTGAAATTGGTGGCGAAGGGGAGTCCGTGGTCGCCTGCGTTGGCGTCGATGATGTCGACGGTGTGGATTTCATCGAAGAAATGTTTCTGGGCGTAGGCGCAAAAGACATTGGTGACGCCGGGGTCAAAGCCGGATCCGAGCAGGGCTGTTAGTCCGGCATCGACAAAGCGCTGGTGGTACGGCCATTGGTATTCGTAGGAAAACCGTGGGTCGTCCTTCGGTTCGTAGTTGGCGGTATCGAGGTAGTCGACGCCTGCCTCAAGGCATGCCTCCATGAGGGTGAGGTCCTGGTAGGGGAGTGCCACGTTGATGAGGATGTCGGGTTTGATCTCGCGCATCAATGCTACCGTGGCCACTACATCGTCGGCGTCGACGGTGGCGGTATGTATGGGATGGTTGATTTCAGCGGCGATGGCGTCGCATTTCGACTTGGTTCGTGACGCCAGGGTGATTTTGCCAAAGGTATCTGGAAGTTGGGCGCACTTGTGGGTGACGACGCGGCCTACGCCTCCGGCTCCGATGATGAGTGTGGATTTCATGATAGCGATGTGGGTTTTCTAGGTGTTAGGTGATTCGTAATAAGTGTAGCCGTGGATGCTCTCGCGGTAAGCGTCCATGATATGGCGGCGTTGGCTGGGGGTGATTTTCCCTTCTTCGACGGATCGTTCGGCGAGGCTTCGGAAGCGGTCGACGAGATTTTTAGTATCGTATTCCACGTAGGAAAGAACATCCGAGATGGTGTCGCCTGCAAGCTCGCGCAGGTATTGGATATTGCCATTTTTAATGCCGACGCTGACGACGTTGGTGTCGCCTAGCAGGTTGTGGAGATCGCCGAGTGTTTCCTGATAGGCGCCGACGAGAAAGACCCCGAGGAGGTAATCTTCATTGTCGTTAAGCGGGTGAAGGGGGAGGTGGTTTTGATGTTCGCCATGAATGATGAAGTTATCGATGCGGCCATCGCAGTCGCAGGTGATGTCGGCGAGGGCGGCCCTGGCTGTGGGCTTTTCATCAAGCCTGTGGATCGGCATGACTGGGAAAAGCTGGTCGATGGCCCACGAGTCGGGAAGCGATTGGAACAGGCTGAAATTACCGTAATAAACATCAAGGAATGGGCTTCCCTCGGCGAGGGCATCCGGCGCATGCTCCATCGTGTCAGCGATTTCATGGATGCGTGTCATGATGCGGGTGAAGAGTGAGTTGCAGTGGGCTCGCTCGCGAAGTGTGACATTGCCGTGTCTGAACAGGGAGAGGATTTCCTCCCGATAGTAGAGGGCATCGTTGTAGCACTCCTGGAGATTGGCTTCTTCAAGGTAGCCTTCCACCTCACTGAGTTTGATCAGATATGGGTGTGGTTTGCTGGGGACATTCTGGGCCAGGGAGTCGGCAGAGGGGCTGTTGACATCAAGAATGTTGAAGATGAGGACGGAATAGTAGGCTGCGACGGCGCGTCCCGACTCGCTGATGATGTTGGGGTGGGGGAGTTGCGCCTCGTCACAAACGGTTTTTACGACATCGACAATATCGGCGGCGTATTCCTGGATTCCGTAGTTGCGGCTGCTATGGCTGTCACTGCGTGAGCCGTCGTAATCGATGCCCAGGCCTCCGCCGATATCTAACAGTCCCATGGTGGCGCCCTCATTGATCAGCTCTACGTAGATGCGCGAGGCCTCGGTAGCCGCCTCACGGATCGATCTGATATCGGGAATCTGTGATCCCTGATGATAGTGGAGGAGGCAAAGTGTATCCAGCATCCCTTGCTCCCGTAGCGTATCCACAGTGTTGAGGATCTGGTTGGTGGTGAGGCCGAAGACGCTGTTCTCTCCGCTTGAGTTTGACCAGTGGCTATTGTTGCAGGTGGAGAGCTTGGCGCGAATCCCTAACATGGGGCGGATGGCGAGGGCTTCCGAACGTTCGAGGATCAGGTTCAGTTCGCTTGGCATTTCGATCACCAACACGATCTGCAGACCCATCTTGGTGCTCTGCAGGGCAAGGTCGATGAATTCCTGATCCTTGTATCCGTTGCAGATGATGTAGGCCTCTGGGTCGTGCATGTAGGCGAGCGCGGCGAGAAGCTCCGGCTTGCTGCCCGCCTCAAGTCCGTAGTGATACTGTTCACCGAACTGTGTGATTTCTTCGATGACCTGCTGTTGCTGATTGACCTTAATAGGGTAAACGCCACGGTATTTACCCTGATAGCCCGACTCGGTGATGGCCGAATTAAACGCGAGGTTGAGGTTGCCAATGCGGTCGGCGAGGAGATCGTGAAAACGGAGAAGCAGGGGGGTGTCGAGACCACGTTCGCGGGTGCCGGCGACGATATCGGGCAGGCTCACCGATGTTTTTTGATCACCATCGTTGAGGTGGACATGCAGGTGGCCGTTATCGGAGATACTGAAAAAATCGTTTGCCCAGTTATCGACTCCGTAGAGGTCATTGGCTTGACGGGTATCCCATGAAACAGGATTTGGGGACTTGCTCATGATTGAGTGACGGGTGGATGGACAATTTGGATTTGATATCTGATGTCGGATGCGAAATATAGTGGCCGTTTATTACTTGTGAACAGAGAAAATATGCAAAAAGTGCGCACTGACGCGATGGTGTCACACTTTATCAGGTGGTGGTTGCAGTGAAGTCAGATGGGGCTCCGCCGGATCATGGGATTTTCGCGATGGCGCAGTAGTTCATCGACAAGTGAACAAATTGAGTGAATGGTCGGGCGGTACTGAATGCATGGATCATGGTTGAAGAAGCTCCATATGATACCGTTGATCCTCACGGGGTGAATGGGGCGATTAAGCTTGGCTCGACCCACCGATGAACAATCTCATACATAGTCTGCAGCATCTCGTTTTGGAAGCCTCGGTGGCTTCATCACCGCAGAGGCGGGTTGGCGGCATTGTGTCCCAAGTGAAGGCGCTCATGGATGTTGGCGTTTGCAGCCTTTACCTCGACCATGGGGGAGTCATGACTTTGGTGGCTACCGAAGGGCTTAACGAGTCGTCCGTAGGGGCGATTAAGCTCCGCATCGGAGAGGGGTTGGTGGGACGTATAGCCAAGACCCGGCACCCGCTCAATGTGGAGTGTGCGAGTCAGCATCCCGATTATCGCTCATTTCCAGGGTCGGGGGAGGAGCAGTTTGAGGCATTTCTGGGGGCACCCGTGGTGCACGGAGGGGTTTTGGTCGGTGTTTTGGTGGTGGAGCAGAAAACGCGTCGGAAATTCAGTCAGGAGGAAGAGTCTTTCCTCACTACCGTGGCGGCGTATTTGGGGGGGATTGATCCTGACGACTTTCAATGCCAGCATGACGGGGATCTCACGGGTGGGGTTCATGGCGCACCCGTGGTGCGGCGTATCCGGGGCGTGCGGGGCGCATCGGGTGTGGGTATTGGGTGTGTGGCTATTCTTACTGCTGGCACTGATCTGATGGATGTTACGGATACTGAAACGGATGACATCCAAGCTGAGTTGAAGAGTTTTGGCCGTGCGGTGAGGGCTGTGCTGGATGATCTTCACTCGGGGCAGAAAAAGTTAGCCAACAATATCTCTGCGGATGTGGCCGAAGTATTCGATGTTTACCGGATGCTGTTGCAGAGTTCCGAATTTTCGGGTTCGGTGATCATGGGGATCCAAGGGGGAAATTCGGCTCCGGCCGCGCTGCGCGCAGCCGTTTCCAAGTATCTTGAGAAATTTGAGGCGATGGAAGATCCATACCTGCGTGCGCGCGGTGAAGATATTCGTAATCTGGGAAATAGGGTGTATGCCCGTTTGCGTGAGTCGAGTGAGTTGAAAATCCCTGAGGACGAGAAAGTCGTTCTGGTGGGGTCGATTGTGAGTATTGCTGATATCGCGGCTTACCCGACGGCTCAACTTGCCGGTATTATTTCCCTCGAGGGCTCGGCCTTGTCGCATACGGCGGTATTGGCCAAAGCCCTGGGTTTGCCTGCGGTGATGGGAGTTGGGCATTTGGGCGAGTTTAAGCAGGGTGAGCTGATCATTGTCGACGGCCATCAAGGTGAGGTGATTATTTCCCCCCCTCCCGCCGTGCTCAAGGAATTCGAGCAGCTAATCTATTCCCAGCAAGCCCGCCTCGAGCAATTCGGGAAGCTCAGGGACCTGCCTGCTGAGACTTCGGACGGGCTGCGTATTAATTTGTTGGCCAATACCGGGCTGTTGTCGGACATCACGCCGGGCCTGTCTTGCGGCTGTCTCTTATACACATCTCCGAGCCCACGAGACTCGTG
>JARFRT010000248.1 GCA_029287105.1 Akkermansiaceae bacterium
GTCAGCCCCCATGCCGATTTCACCATCAAGACCGGTGGTGCCGCAAAGTTGGTCAGGACTCCACCAACGGATATGTTCACAAAGAGCAGGCCCAGGGTGGCGTAAGAGAATTTGGCCGACGGCTTCAGGCTGTAGAATTTCTTCGCCAACAGCATGGCGGCAATGGTCATGGCACCTGGTTCGGTGATAAACGATCCAAGAATGGGCGCGACAATAAGGATGGAAAGCCACCAGGCTGCCGGGGTCTCCTTGCCCAGCCTGGCAAAAAACCTCAGGGCATTTTCAGCAAAACGCAGGACCGGGCGCGTCGAGGCAAACGTCATGATGATCACCACAAACATCGGCTCGGTGAAATTCACGCTGGAGAGATAAGCCTCGGCCGCGGTGATGTCATAAAACCCGACGATGGCAAAGATCAGCGCCAACACCCAGATACCGAAAATGGCTTCGATCTCACCCAGAAAGTGCAGCAGCGTCGCCTTGAAGCTGACCATGTCCTGGGCGGTGGCCGACTCACCCTTGATATTCATTTCGCGCCGAATCTGGGCATCGTGGTCATGCTGCACCTTGTGCGCATACTTGGTAATAGGCACCGCAAAAAAGGTATGGATGATCGCGATCAGAAAAATCAGACTCGCCACCAGCAAAAAGGGCTCCTGTTCGGCACGATAGCTGATCTTATCCCAGATGCCGTCCAACTGGGCGGCTTTCTCCTCGGCCGCAAAATTCCCGATTTTCTCGACAAATTCAGGCGTCTTGGCAGCGTGACCACCGGCGGCACTCGCCGCAGGAACACCCAGGGTGAAAATCATCAGGATCAGGATCAGGATCGTTTTGTTCATCGGTGCGCGATTCAATACCATAGGGCGGAGTCATGACAATGGCTATTTTCCCCAAAAAAGCCAATCCGCATACGGGAGCCACCCGGGCGACCACCTGTTATTCCCCCTTTAGTCTGTCGCCATTGCAGCGTAGGGTGCCCGCGTGAAGGTCATCCCTCAGGTCGTCAGAAGCCAGCTCAAGGCACAAATGGCCAAATGGCGGCAAAGGGTCGCGCACGAACTCTCCGGTGATACCGTCGCAGGGCTCAGTGAGGGCAACGAAGTCAGCCTCTTTTTCGACGGTGATAACGCCTACGAGGCCATGCTCAACGCCATCGCCCATGCCCGCCACTTCGTCCATCTGGAAATCTACATGTTCCTCTCCGATCAGATCGGCCAGACCTTCGCTGCGGCCCTCGCCCAAAAAGCCCGCGAAGGCATCCCGGTAAGGGTGATTTACGATGCCATCGGGTCATCCGCCGCCAATGCCATGCAGTGGGCCGGCATGCGCGATGCCGGAGTCAACGTCGTCGCATACCACCCGCTCGGGATAGCAAGAAAACACGCTGGAATCCCCGGCAGAAACCATCGGAAAAATCTCATCATCGATGGCACCAGCGGCTTCACCGGAGGCATGAACATCGGCAACCCGTGGTCACAGGAGCAACAGCGGGAGAACGCCTGGCGGGACACCCAGATCAGCGTCCACGGGCCAGCCGCCGGCGACCTGAACCAACTCTTTCTCGACAGCTGGAAATACACCACCAAGGAAACCCTGCCCGACATCGACATCACCCCTCCCAGCCACGGCACCAGTCTCTGCATGGTGGTCGGCAGCCAGGGTCTCGGCAGCAGAAAACAAATCCGCCGGCTCTTTTCCGTCCATCTCGACCAGGCCCGCCACTCGGTGAAGATGACCATGCCCTATTTCGTGCCTCCCCGACGACTCAGGAAATCCATGCAACGCGCCGCCGGGCGCGGGGTGCACATCGCCGTGCTCGTGCCGCGGGATTCGGATGTCACCCTCGTCGATTGGTTACGCGAGGGGCTCTACCCGAAACTGCTCCGCTGGGGAGTGCGCGTCATCGAGTACCTCGGCCCTGTGCTGCATGCCAAGACCATGGTGGTCGATGACAGCATCGCGATCATTGGCTCCAACAACTTTGACATCCTTTCCGTGCTGATGAACCGGGAAACGGCCTTGGTCGTCTTTGATGACGAAGTGGCGGAAGAACTCAACCGGCAGTGGGAGAATGACCTGATGCTCTCCGAGCGCGTTGCAAGCGACTGGAAAGGCATCAGGCCCTGGTGGAGGTTGATGATGGCAAAGGCGGGGTGCTTCCTGATCCGAAAACTTTAATCCGGGAAACGCGGGACCAACCGTGCCGGCCGGCCGACACTACTTCACAACCTTTCTCACCAGATCAGAAAACTCCGTGCGCAGCCCCTTCGGGTCCTTGCCGCGCCCGGCCTCGGAAAGCTCGCGGACAAGATCGTAATCCCCCTGCCCGGCGTGACTGCTATCGCGCTGAAGCATACCAAAGAGCCCAACACCCGAGGCAAATTTGAAGTCCTCACTGGCATCCTTCCAGCCCGTGCCACCATCGGTGACTGGCGTATTAAAGTAGGTGCTTTCCGTTTCCTTGGTCGCCTCCGGCTGTTTGTAGGCGAGTTTCACCGTCAGCATCTCAGGGCTGTCCACCACCTCGCGGGTCGCGGGTTGGGGCTGCACCTTGTTTTTCTGATACTTCAACCCGTCAACCGCAGGTGCATCCTCGCCATTACCGGGGACAATTTCGTAAAGTGCCGTCACCGTGTGACCCGCCCCGATCTCGCCAGCATCGATAAGCTTGTTTTTGAAGTCTTCAGCTTTCAACATCCTGTTAGCATAACCAATCAGACGGTAGCTTTTCACCTTGGCGGGATTAAACTCGACCTGGATTTTTACGTCCTTGGCAATCGTCACCATGGTTCCCATCATGTCATCGAGGAAAACTTTGCGACCTTCGCGCAGGTTATCAATGTAGGAATAATTACCGTTCCCCTTGTTGGTGATATCCTCGAGCATGGCATCATTCAGGTTTCCCTGGCCAAAACCCAACACACTCAAAAAGACACCACTCTTGGCTTCGCGCTCGACCATGCTGACCAGTGCCGTCCGATCCGTTAGCCCGACATTAAAATCACCATCCGTGCCAAGAATCACGCGGTTCACACCACCTTTGACAAAGTGCTTTTTCGCCATCTTGTAGGCGAGGGTGATGCCGGCGCCCCCATTGGTCGAACCACCGGAGCGCATGCCCGCCAGCGACTTGAGAATGGTTTGTCGCCCGTCCTCATCCACGTAGGTAGGCGGCAAGGCAAGCCCCTGGGCGCCGGCATACACCACGATGCTCACCGAGTCGTCCGCATTGAGCTCTCCCAGCAGGATTTTCATCGAGTCCACCAGCAGAGGCAACTTGTCCTGGCTGTTCATCGAGCCGGAAACATCAAGGAGAAACACAAGGTTCGCCGCGGGACGTGCCTCACGAACGATCTCCTTACCCTGCAAACCCACCTTGACCAACCGGTGCCCCGGGTTCCAAGGACAGGAAGCCGTTTCCACGTGCACACTGAAGGGATGCCTCCCCTCGGGTTGCGGGTAGGCGTAGTTGAAATAATTAATCATTTCCTCGATGCGCACCGCATCGGCCGGTACCGATTGCCCACCTTGGATCATACGGCGCACATTCGTGTACGACGCCGTGTCCACATCCACAGAGAAGGTCGAGAGCGGCGCCTTCCAAGGAGATTTGAAGGCGTTGTCGACAAGGGATCCGTAACGATTGCCGGGAGTGACCACAGCCCGACCAACCCCGTCCGGGGCAGGCCTGACCGGGGGCCTCACGCGGTCAGACTCATAATTCATGTGCCTCCCTCCTTTTGAAGCCACTCCGCTGGAGAGATTCACCCCTCTCCTACGTGAAATCGAATCGGCCGAGACGGATCCTTGGGTTTTTATTTTTTCAGCAAAAACGCCTCCTCTGATGTTGACCTTAGACCACTCGGTGCCGTCTGCGCGGGTGCCGGAGCTGTTGTAACCTCCAGCACCTCTGTCACGGATGGCACTCTCCGCAATGACACCAGATGGACTTATTGCTACGGACGGCCGGGGAGCCGGACGCTTCCCCGACTCATCTTTCGACACGAAGTCATCATTCTTACCCCCTTTCGTAAACAACGGCGGGGTCGACAGACGCACTGACTCAGGACTCGCAGGTGTGCTGACATCGCTTTCCAATTCCACCTTGTCCCCAGGTGCTGCCACAGGTGCCTGTTTTCCAAAGGCCTTATCGCCTGAATGCACCGAAGATATTCGCGCCGACTCCGATACCTCAACCTGATGGACACTATTCATCGCCAGGTCACTCTCGCGCTTCTGCTTCCATCCGTAGAATCCGACAGCGGCCACCGTGAATGCCGCAGCAATCCCGACACCCGTGCCGACCCTGCTTTTACCACGACGTGACCCACGGGGTATCGCCACCACACCGTCCTCCTCACCCACTCGGTGTTCCAAGGATGCAACAAATTCCTCGTCCTCCTTGCTTCCCTTGCGGGCGTGCTCTTGAAGGAGAGCATCGATCATTTTATCTTCGTTTTTCATTTTCTTAATTTTGGTTTTTAAAGTTTCAAATATTCGAGTTTGGCACTGCCTTGAGACATTCCCGCAGACCCCCGCGCGCCCGCTCCAGGCGTTTGCGCAACGTGCCACTCTGGACACTCAACAAACGTGCGGCTTCATCACCGCTGTAGCCATCGTAGTAAAAAGCCTTCACTGCATCCGCCAGACTCTCGGGAAGTTTTTTCAGGCAGAGTTCGAGCCGGGTAAGGACACCCCCATGATCACGCAGGCCGTCCCATTGTCGGGCATCGGCTTCAAGGAATTCCAGCGTCTCATCATCCAGAACGACCTCGCGTGCATTCTTGCGCAATGACTCGCGCCACTTGTTACGCACAATCCCCCGCATCCACGAACCAAAGTCCCGGGTGACATCGAAGGTTTCCAAATTCCGCCAGGCCACCACAAAGGCGTCCTGCACAATGTCACGCGAGGTATGCTCTTCCTTCGTGAGTGCCCTGGCATACGCCAGCAACCCACGATGGTGCTCCCCCACCAAAATGGCAAAAGACTTTCGATCGGCCCCTGTTTTCATAGTTTGTAATGTATCCACAGCTTGCATCATATTCACCCGTAATTGGCCCAAGCACGAGGATTTGTGACAAGTTTCTGAAGATATTTGGATTTTGGTATTTGGTGTTTGATTCCTGGAGTTTAAATAACCCCCATGCCTGCCGCCCGCGTCTTGATAGACGGACCGTCCGAACTGGTCTTCGACTACGCCATCCCCGAGGGAATGGACGCCCAGGCAGGATGCCGCGTGAAAATCCCGCTGCGCAACAGGTCCTCCACCGGCACCATCCTCGATATCACCGAGGAAATGCCCGCCAACTTCACCCTCAGGCCGATCAACGAACTGATCGACCCCGAACCGCTGATCACCCCGAACCTCATGGATCTCGGAAAATGGATGGCCGATTACTACGGCACCCCGATGGAACTCGTCATGCGCGCCCTGATCCCCGAATCCGTCCGCCAGGAATCGCACTCGGAAAAAACCCGCAAAATCGTCCACATCACGGGCAAGCCCGATGAGGAGGCGCTGGCAAAGCTTGCCAAACGCGCACCACGCCAACACCTCATCCTCACTCTGGTCGAAGCCGCAGGTGGCCAAATGTCAGTCGCCGACCTCGGTGGCGGATCAGTCACCGCCTCCGTCAAATCACTCGTCAAAAACGGCTACGTCACCCTCAAGGACGAAGCCGTCCGCCGCGATCCGGATGAAGGTGAGGAATTCCTCGAGGACAAGGCGCTCAAACTCAACAGCGGCCAGGCCATTGCCATGGAGCAGGTGCTCGCCCAGATCGACCAACCCGAAAAGCCGATGCTCATGCACGGGGTCACCGGCTCGGGGAAAACCGAGGTCTACCTCCAGGCCGCACAACGCTGTATCGACCTCGGCAAAAGCGTGCTCGTCCTTCTGCCGGAAATCTCGCTGACACCACAGACAGTCCAACGCTTCAAATCCCGCTTCGCCTCGATCCAGGAGCAGGTCGCCGTACTCCACTCCCACCTGTCCCAGGGAGAACGCTTCGACGAATGGCACCGCATCCGCACCAGCAAGGCACGTATCGTCATCGGCGCCCGCAGCGCCGTCTTCGCCCCACTCACCAACCTCGGCATCATCATCGTCGATGAAGAACACGAAAACTCGTACAAACAAGACAGCGCCCCACGCTACCACGGACGCGACCTCGCCGTGCTCCGCGGCCATCTGGAAAAATGCGCCGTGCTGCTGGGCTCCGCCACCCCGTCACTGGAGTCGTTTCACAATACCGAGTTAGGCAAATACCAGCTCCTCAGCCTGGAAGAACGCGCCGACCACCAATCCCTCCCGATCATCCGTATCATCGACATGCGTATCGAGGGCAAAAAACACAAGGGCGGCCCGGCCATCCTCTCCGACCCGCTGCGCGGCCATATGGAAAAAAAACTCGCCGAGGGCGAACAGGTCATCCTCTTTCTCAATCGCCGCGGCTTCGCCCGCTCCCTCCAGTGCCCCGGCTGCGGCCATGTCTGCGAGTGCCGCCACTGCGCCCTGCCGCTGACCTATCACCGCGCCGAAGAACGGCTCATCTGCCACATGTGCGGCCATCAGGCAATCACCCCGCGCAAGTGCCCCGAATGCGGCGACCAGGCGATCCGCTTCCAAGGGTACGGCACCGAACAAGTCGAGGGGGTGCTCAAAAAATGCTTCCCGCAGGCCCGCCTCGCCCGCATCGACACCGATACCATGCGCCGCAAAAATGCCCTGCGCGACACCTTGCGCGCCTTCCACCAACGGAAAATCGACATCATCATCGGCACCCAGATGATTGCCAAGGGACTCCACTTCCCCAATGTCACCCTGGTCGGCGTGCTCAATGCCGACCTCGGCCTGCACGTGCCCGACTTCCGCGCCGGTGAGCGCACCTTCCAGCTGCTCACCCAGGTGGCCGGCCGCGCCGGGCGCGGCGAACTCGAAGGTGAGGTCATCATCCAGACCTTCACCCCGCACTCCCCGTCGATCCAGTTTGCCCGCCACCACGACTTCCTCGGCTACGCCGACCAGGAACTCGAATTCAGAAAACAGTTCGGCTACCCGCCCTACACCCACTGCGCCCTGCTCGGCACCCGCTCCAGCCACGAACGCCGCGCCGAGTTCACCCTGGAAAACCTGCACCAAAGGCTCAAGGCCGACCTGCCCGCCAGCATCACCCTCGGCGAACCCCTACCCGCGGCACTCACCAAGGCCCACGGCCAGTACCGGTTCCAGCTGATGCTCCTCGGCCATTCCGCCCGTGGCCTATCCCGCCACGTCAACAAAATCCTCGCCCAGACGCCTCCTCCCGAAGACGTCACCATCGTTTTCGACATGGACGCCATGGGGTTTTAGTTCATTTTTTCACTTTTTGGTATTTGGCGTTTGGTATTTGGCGTTTAAAACACCCGCATGCCCTTCCTGGAACTCCAAGACATCAAGACCCACTTCACCCTTCGCAAAGGGATGTTGGCGGGAAAAACCATCCATACCGTCAAGGCGGTCGACGGCATCAACCTCACCATCGACCATGGGGAGATCCTCGGTCTTGTGGGTGAGTCCGGTTGCGGCAAATCAACGCTCTCACGCACCGTCATGCAGTTGATCCCGGCCACCTCCGGCTCCGTGATCCTCGAAGGCCAAAACCTGTCCACACTGCGTCATCGTGAAGTCCGGGCAAAAAGACTCGATTTCCAAATGATTTTCCAGGACCCCTACGCCTCACTGAACCCGCGCATGACCGTGTTCTCCACCCTGGCCGAGGCGATCAAACAACGCCACCCCAAACTCAAAGGCCAAGCTCTCGACCGAAAAATCGCGGCGCTGATGGAGCGTGTCGGCCTCGATCCGCGGTTTATCCAGAAGTACCCGCACGAGTTCTCCGGCGGCCAGCGACAGCGGATCTCCATCGCTCGTGCCCTCGCCCCCGAGCCAAAACTCATCATCGCGGATGAACCCGTGAGCGCGCTTGACGTCTCCATCCAGTCCCAAATCCTCAACCTCCTGCTGGAACTTCGCAAGGACCTGGGCCTGACCATGATTTTCATCTCCCACGACCTTTCCGTCGTACGATACATCGCCGACAACATCGCCGTCATGTACGATGGAAAAATCGTCGAATACGGCGATGCCGAAGAAGTCTTCAACAATGCACAGCACGACTACACCCGCAAACTGCTCGATGCCGTTCCGCATATCGCGCACAGTGCCTGAGAACCCCCTCCTATTTTCCCCATGGGCAAAAAAAACACCAACTCCCGCCAAACCCAGGCCCGGCACTATCCCCTTTATTGGCTTTATCGCACATTCGAATTCTTCCTGCGGCTCATGCCGATGGAACTCGTCTGTATCATCGGCGCCGCATTTGGACAGGCCGGCTGGTTACTGATGCACGGCCGCCGGGAAATGGTCATCCGAAACCTTCGTATCGCCCTGGGTGAGGAACGCGACATCCAGGAAATCCGCCAACTCTGCCGCCAGACATTCCGTAACTCCGGCGTCAACTTCCTCGCCAGCGTCCGGGCGACGACGATGTCGGCAGATGAACTTCGCAAGCGCATGAAAATTGACGGCATCGAACACCTTGAATCAGCGACCGCCCAAGGACATGGCGCCATTCTCCTCCTCGCCCACATGGGCAACTGGGAAATGCTGACTCAAATGCATCTGGTCGCCCCCTGCCTTGTGCCGCTGGCCGGACTCTACCGCCCGCTCGACAACCCGCTGCTCGACCGTCTCGTCAAGCGTCGCAGGCAGAGCATGGGCACAACGCTATTCAGCAGGCGCGACGGCTTCTTCAAACCCATCTCCCACCTCAAGTCCGGTGGAACCCTCGGAGCTATCGCCGACCAGCACGCAGGCGACCATGGCATGGCCGTGCCCTTCTTTGGCAAGCTCACCTCGATGACCAACCTGCCCGCGCTCCTGCACAGACGTACGGGTGCCCCCATCATCCCCGTCTCCATGGTCACCTGCTCCCCGGGAAATTGGCGAATCGTCGTACATCCGGCCCTCAGAATCAACGAGGAACAGAAAAAAAACGCCTCCCAAATCACCGCGCTCTGCGCCAAAGCCTACGAAACCGTTATGCTCGAGCACCCCACCGACGTGCTCTGGATGCACCGCTACTGGCGTGTGGGCGCCAAGTCCCCACTCAAAATCGACGGCACCCAGAAAAAGAAACCCGCCGCCGCTGAATCCGCTGCCCGCAAGCCCTTCAACGTCCTGGTCTTCACCGGTCAGTCCACCTCCGAAGACGAGGACCTGCGGCACCATCTCCACCACCTCAGGCACTACCGCCCTGACATGCGCGTCACTCTGGTGGGACAGCATGCCCTGTCCCCGGAAGCCGACCATTTCATCCCCTTCGACCCCGCAGAGCCACCCCATCTCGTTGCCAACGCCATCCGGGATTACGACCTCAGCCAGGCAATCCCCTTCGACTGTGCGCTGGACTTGACCCCAGAAGCGTCCGGAGCCAGGATTCTGGAAATGGCCAAACTCGCGCGCATCTTCGCCATGCAGGGGAAACACCAAAGCCTCAGGACGAAAAAGCTTTTTGCGGGTCTCGACACCACCGGCACCGGTGTCTATCTGCGCAGCCTCGGCCTCCAATCCTAACAACAACTCCACCATGTCAAATCGTCAGTCCCCCGACAAGGGGTGGAACCCCTTCGCATACCACCTTGCCCGCGATGGCAAACTCTGGCTCTGGATTGCACTCCTCCTCTTTATCTCGCGCTTCATCCTCATCTGGCAGAACCGCCATAGCATGGCAGATGACACCCCCTTTTCATCCTATTCCCTCGCCTTCTTCACAGGCTTCAGGTTCGACATGCCAGTGGCTACGGTCTTCGTCGTGCCCAGCTTTCTCTGTGCCTGCCTCGGCATCCTCATTCCTATCAATAAAGTCACCAATGCCCTGCGCGCGGTGTCCACCTGCCTGTTCACCATCCTATGGGTGATCATCACTACCGTCACCCTCGGGTACTTCAAGGAATACCACAACCAGTTCGACGCACACCTGCTAGGAGTCATTTACGATGACTTCGACGCCATTGTCAAAACCATCTGGCAGTCCTACCCGGTCGTCACAGGATCACTGGTGATGATCTCCATCTGCGCCGTACTCATCTTCCTCGGACGGCGCTGGATACGTGCTCCATTCCCCCTGCCTGCGCTCAAGACACCGCCCCACATACTCGCCCGCACCGGCGTAACCCTTATTCTGTTAGCCATGCTCGCCATCGGCCTGCGTGGCTCGCTGGGCCGCCGCCCCATGCAGCAAAAAGACGCCTCCCGAACCAAGGACCTGGTGTTGAACCGCTGCATCATCAACCCCTTCAGCTCACTCAACTACGCCATCAAATCCCATCAGCAACTGATGGCCGGTGACGGCCTCTCCAGTTATCTCAAAAAGAAAAACATCCTTACGGCATTCCGCAAATACGCGGGAAACGACGGAATCCAAACTGTCGACGACGCCTTCCGCCGCACCGCCAAGGGACGCCCGGGAACCAAGCCACGCCATATCTTCCTGGTTGTCATGGAAAGCTACGACGGCTGGACGATGTTTGACCAGCACGCCGACTGGAACGTCGCCAACGAGCTCAAGCAGCTCGGCGACGAGGGCATCTACGTCAACCGTTTCCTCCCCGGATCGCGCAGCACCATGACCTCGCTGGCCTGCATCATCGGAGGCATGGCTGACGCCGGAGTGATCACCAACGAGCGCTCGCGCCCCAACGACCCCGCATACGCCACCGCCATTGCCGCGCAGATGAAGCAGCTTGGTTACCAGACCCACCTTTGGTACGCGGGCTACGGCGGCTGGGCTCGCATTGAGGACTTTTGCAAAGAACAGGGCTTCGACCACACCCACACCGCCTCCAGCATGGACCAAGGGCATGACACCAATGAGTGGGGCGTCACGGACGAGCGACTGTTTTCCTACATGAAGGAAAACGTCAATCAGGACCAGCCCACGTTCAACTTGGTCCTGAGTTCCTCAAACCACCCACCCTACAGCCTTGATCTCAGCAAGGTCGGGTGCCCACTTGTCTCGGTGCCCGAAGCCTATAAGGAAGACTATGAGCACGGCACCGCCTCGCTGCATACACTCGGCCATCATTGGTACTCGGACAAGTGGATAGGCGATTTCGTGCGTCATGTCTCGGCTGAAATACCTGGCTGCCTGTTCGCCATCACCGGCGACCACTGGAGCAGGAAGTTCCCCGGACCTCTTCCTATCAATCTGGAGAAAGCCACCGTTCCCCTTGTCCTCTACGGCCCCGGAACCCTCCCCGAAAATCTGGATGGAAACAAGCTCCGCGGCAGCCACTACGACCTCGGCGCCACACTCATCGAGCTCGCTGCCGACCCCGGATTCCAGTACCACGCCATCGGCCGCAACATCCTCGATACGAAAGCTGGCGACGTCTCGATGTCACGCCTCTGGATCGTTGGAGACAACGCCATCATGAACACCATTGGCGAGCGACATGTGCAAACTTTCGATGGTGAACAGCTCGATACACGCCCTCCGGAAATCGAGGCCGCGATCAAAAAATACAACCTCGTTCATGGCATCTCATGGTGGCGCCTTCGCAAAGGTAATGCCCTGCCTCAAGAATAAAGCCCCGACCGCCATGAAGGCCATCAGCAACGAACAACTCGACGCCCTGTGCCGCAACGGCACCCCCATTGACTCACAAGGCGGCTACCCATGCATAGTCATCCACCCGGACGACACGATCACCAAGATCTGGGCACAGAGGAAACGTCTCTTCTCTTCCCGCAGCTACAACCCCTATCACAAACGCTTCGTCAAAAACGCCGCCATGCTCGCCAGCCGAGGTATCCTGGTGCCTGAGATCCTTAACCATGCTGTGCTAGAAGGCAGCCACGTCGGCATCGTCACCTACCGGTCACTGCCTGGCCACAGCATCCGCGACTTACTCAAAGAAACACCCGGTGAGGTCGATATTCCGGGACTGTGCGACTATATCTTCGACCTGCACGAGAAGGGTGTCCTGTTCCGCTCAATCCACTTCGGCAATATCATACGCCTCCCCGACGGAAGCTATGGCCTGATCGATTTTACCGACGTCAAATACTTCAACGGCCCTGTCCCCCTTGCCCGCCGGGCTGCCAACCTCGCCTTCCCGCTACGTTATCAAGAGGACGTCGAACGCATCGAAGTGGCCAAGCTACCCAGCATCGTCAACAGCTACCTTACGCTGCTGGACCTGGACACGCCGGCCCGGGAGCAGTTCATCAAGACATTCGAGGATTACCTGAGGCGCTGAAACACGCCCGGGAACACCGCATCCTCACCCCGGTGTCGGCGATAGAATTTCTGCGCACGCTTGCCGACAGCCTGCCAGAGCCCGGCCTCATCGCTCAGCTTCTTTTTCCAGTCCGTCCCCAGATAAACCCGCAAAAACGCAACCAGATCGCGGTCGGTAACACCACAATCAAGCGCGGAAAACAACAAGGCACCCAGATCCTTCGCCAACCACCGCCGCGGCACCGTCCCGCGCATCTGAGCCCGATGAAGATCGATCAGAGGAAGCCTGAAATCCTCATCCGGCGACCAGTCCGACCAGTCACGTTCCAGGATATGGAAATGGCACAGGTAAAAGTCCCTGTGGTTCATGCCGGCACCATGCATCCGCCGGGCAGCCTCGGCCACCTTGCGCACGATTTTCCGCTTGAGCGCCAAACGCATCTTTCCCTTCAAGCCACCGAGTTCCTTGAGGAAATCCTCCACCTCCACAAGCTCATTGAGCGCCCTCATGATCACAAACGACTCCTTCTTCGCCGGATGCCAGCCGCGGCATCCCTTGCCAACGATACCCACCGTATCCACACCCACCCGTTCCAGCACCTCCACTGCCTTCCACTCCCGGGAGGCATCTGTGACCGGCAAACGGAAACTCGCCAGGTTCTTCATCACCTCCTGCCAACCGATCCCGGTGTGGATCTTGGCAAAGTAATGCTCCCCGCCATACTCAAAACGCAAAGTCCGCCGACCTTCCTTCGCCCGGTAAATTTTCCCGTCAAGTGCCATCACCCTGTCAAAGGCGTCACCATCCGCAGCAGCAACCGGGAATTTATCGCGTATTTCAGCAGCCAGCTCAATCATCCGCGCCCAGCACAACCCGCATTGCCGCTCAGGTCAAGAACTGCCCATCAGAATTACTCTTGGCAATGACCCCATTCAGGGCGAAGCTGGCGGGCCCTCAGATATGAAGCTAGCCATCTTCCTCCAGCACTATTTCCCCTACGGCGGCCTGCAACGCGACGCAGTCCGCCTCGCGGAGGCCGCCCGTGCCGCCGGCGACCAGCCTACTCTGGTCGTTGCCACCTGGGAGGGTGAGAAACCCGGGGATATCCCGGTCATCGAGCTAAACAGCGGTGGCCATAGCAACCATCGCAAGGCAGCCCGATTCGCCAAGGCCTGCCAGCCCCTCATTCGCTCGGGTGCATACGACAGCTCCATCGGCTTCAGCAGGGTGCCCGGCACCCCGTTCCACTTCTGTGGTGACGCCTGTTTTTTGGAAAAATTCCAGACAAGCCAACCCGCTCTGGCACGACTCCTGCCCAGATACCGACACTTCCTGAGCAACGAGTGGCTCGTTTTCGGGGCCGGTGCCGACACCCACATCTTCTTTCTCGCCGCGCCTGATATCACCACCTACCAGCACCACTACCAGCTAGCTGATCATCGTATCACGCTGCTGCCACCTTGGCTTAGGCCCGCGGAACCATCCGGCCTCCACCACGACGAAATCCGTCGGCGTATCCGTGCCGAGCTCGGGCTCTCGGAGGATGATCAACTGCTCCTGTTTGTCGGCTCCAACTTCAAACTCAAGCGCGTGGACAAAATCATCGAAGCCCTACCGCTTCTCGCCGACCCGATTCATCTCGCGATCTGCGGCAATGACGACCCCGGCCCGCCCACCAAGCTCGCCAACTCACTGGGTGTCGCCCGGCGTGTCCACGTCATGGGCCCTCGTGATGACATCCCCGCCTGGATGACCGCAGCAGACTTGCTGGTACATCCCTCGAGCCGGGAAACCGCCGGTATGGTGCTGGTCGAAGCACTCACCTACGGACTCCCCGTGACCTGCACCCGGCTCTGCGGTTATGCCAGCCATGTGGCCGATGCAGGCGGCCACCTGCTCAGCAACGACTGCACGCCAGCGGAAATTGCCCTGGTCGCAAACGACATGCTCGCTCATCAAGCGTCGCACCGGGAAAAAGCCCTCGCATGGTCGTCCCATCCCGAGCATTACCGCACCGCGGATGTTATTCTCGACCGCATCCGTGCCTCGATCGCCTGAAATCAACAGCTTACTTACCTGCCATACCGACGAACCATCTGCACCACGTCCGCCGTTTCATCCAGCGGCAATCTCATCCCAAGCATTCCAACCCTATCACCGTCCAACCATGAAACCAAAACCTCTGACCATCTCCATCGCCGTGATCGTTCTGGCGATTGCCGCTTTCTTCGCGATCTCCTCAAGCCGCAAGGACAGCAACGGGGACAGCACCCCGGATGCCGCCCAAACCCGAAGCGGCACGATCCGCGATGATACCCCGCGGCATACCCGCTCCCAACACCGGTCCGGCACGACCACCACCAACATGGAATGGGAGGAAAAAATCGATTTCGTCCTTAGTTCCGACTCCATTTCTGCCGAAAAAGCAACCCGCACCCTGCTCGGTATCGCCCTCGACCCCGAGGCCCCTCTCCCCGTCCGCAACGACGCCCTCGAACACGCACTCAATCTCGTCGAGGACGAGGATTTCCAAACCATCCAAAACATCATGGGCACGAAGGACAAAGAGCTTCCCGAACTACTCGTTCAAACCATCCTCGATGACACCTTGAACCGCAGCGACGCCATACAACTCACCACCGCCCTCAAGATCATCCCCGGCCAACACACCGCCGTCATCGAAGAAGCCGTCGAACTGCTCGAATTCCACCTCGAAATCGAACTCGGTGAAGATCAGGCCGAAGTCGAATCCGAGCCGCTGGTTCTGGCGGACTTCGTAGAACAGGCCGATCCCCACGGCGGAGTCCGCCTCGGTGGTCGTGTTGACCCCGAGGACGAACATCTGAGTGTCCGCGGTGGGATTGGCGAATTCGATGAACCCCCGGAAGGTGCCGTCCGGGGTGCCGGCGAGCGCCGCCTGGAACGTCATGAGAAGCATCACTGCCAGGCCGAACAAGCG
>JARFRT010000249.1 GCA_029287105.1 Akkermansiaceae bacterium
GGCCGGCACCGCCACCGAAACTCAGTGCCGCTGGCCCTGCCGTCAAAAAAGAAGAGCCCGCGCCGGCACCAACACCCCGCAAAGAGCCCAGCCCCAGCAAAGGCTGGGGCACCCTGATCGGCCTCGCCATCGTAGCCACCCTCATCCTCGGCGTCGGCTCGGTCGCCCCGAAGGATTTCATGGGACACTTCACCGTCTTCGTTCTCGCCTGCTTCGTCGGCTGGCAAGTGATCTGGAATGTCACTGCCGCACTGCACACCCCGCTGATGAGCGTCACCAATGCCATCAGCAGCATTATTGTGTTAGGCGCCGTGCTTCAAGTGGGCAACAGCTCACAAATCATTACCATCCTGGCGGCCATCGCCATCCTGATCACCACCATCAACATCGTTGGCGGCTTCCTGGTCACCCATCGCATGTTAGACATGTTCCGTAGAGACTGAGCCGTCGAAACCCATTAGCCACACTCCATTTCCAACTCACTATTTCTCACACCATGACCGAAGGAATCATCACCGCCTGTTATATCCTTGCCAGCATCCTCTTCATCCTCAGCCTTGGCGGACTGAGCGATCAGGAAAAAGCCCGACGCGGAAACATCTACGGGATCATCGGCATGCTGCTCGCCATCACCGCGACCCTCTTTGCCGCCTCCGTCGGCAACTACGGGATCATCATCACCATGATGGTCATCGGCGCCATTGTCGGTACTCTGCTCGCCGTGCGGGTAAAAATGACCGCCATGCCGGAACTCGTCGCCATGCTCCACAGCTTTGTCGGGCTGGCGGCCGTGCTGGTTGGCTTCGCCACCTTCCTCGACGACAGCCATAGCTTCACCGGCGCCGCCCAAACCATCCACGCTGTGGAAATCTTCCTCGGCATCCTGATTGGCGCCGTCACCTTCACCGGCTCGGTCGTCGCCTTCGGCAAGCTCAGCGGCAAACTCAGCGGCGCTCCCCTGCTGCTCCCTGGCCGCCACTTCCTCAACCTCCTGCTCCTGATCGCCTGTATTGGATTAGGCTCTATGTTTGTCAGCGCCGACACGAGCGATGCCGGCATGACACCACTCGCGATCATGACCGTGCTGGCCCTCGTGTTTGGCATCCACATGGTCGCCGCCATCGGCGGGGCCGACATGCCGGTGGTGATTTCCATGCTCAACAGCTACTCAGGCTGGGCTGCGGCCGCGACCGGCTTCATGCTTTCCAACGACCTCCTTATCGTCACCGGTGCCCTGGTCGGATCCAGCGGCGCCATCCTGTCGATCATCATGTGCCGCGCCATGAACCGGAAATTCATCAGTGTGATCCTTGGCGGTTTCGGCACGAAAAAATCCACCGCATCATCGGGTGCCAGCGCCGACCAGGGTGAGGCCGTCGCCATCACCGGCGCGGAAACCGCAGAGCTCCTCAAGAACACCAAATCACTGGTCGTTGTTCCCGGATACGGCATGGCCGTCGCCCAGGCCCAGCAGGCGGTCGCCGCGATGACCCAAAAGCTCCGCGACCAAGGCGTCGATGTCCGCTTCGCCATCCACCCCGTGGCCGGACGTATGCCCGGCCACATGAACGTGCTGCTCGCGGAAGCCAAACTCCCCTACGACATCGTCTTTGAAATGGACGAGATTAATGCCGATTTCCCCGCCACCGATGTGGTGATGGTGATCGGCGCCAACGACATCGTCAACCCGTCCGCCGAGGACGAACCGGACAGCCCGATCGCCGGCATGCCCGTGCTCCAAGTCTGGAATGCCAAGACCGTGATCGTCCTCAAACGCAGTATGGCCACCGGCTACGCCGGAGTGGAAAACCCCCTCTTTTTCAAGGCCAACACCCGCATGCTCTTCGGCGATGCCAAAGCGAGTATCGATGAGGTGGTGAAGGGGCTGTGAATGCCTTAGACCCGAACGCTCAGCGCCCAAGAACCTTCGCCCTGGTGGCCGCATCCACCTGAAAGACTACCGACCCTTGTGCCTTGGGCTTCTCCCCCTTTTGCGTCTGGTATTGATAGACCTTGACCGGCTTGACCCCGGCAATCTGGGACATCAGGTAAACTCGGACAGTAATCGGGTCGTCCCCCTTGTAGCCGGGTAAGTCCTTGATGGAATACCAGAGCTCATTGACACCGTCGCGTGCGCCGCCGATGACGACCTCCGACTGCTGGGTATCCTGGAAACGGTGCGTGCTGACCCGGTTCACCTTCACCCTGACCTCCCTGCCGGGGCAGTAGGTGTAAACCTTTGCTATGTACTTGGCCCGCCGCACGATGACCGGCATTGGTGGTTTCACACCCGTGGGTAGAAACGCGGCACCATCGACGTAGCCGAGATTACCCGACCGGAGCTCAGCCCGCACATCCTTGAGATTACCCAGATTGACAAACTCCGCGGTATCGTATTTCCAGCCACGGCCTTCGTGGACAAAACTCAGCACCAACAGGTTGTCCGTAGGATCTCCACCGACACCGAAGTCCACCTTGCCGAAGTAGACCAGCTTCGCGGTCACCCCCTTGCTGCGTGCCCGCAGAAGTTTCAGCCCGGCGAGCGTCGGTGGCGCAGTGGGCAATTTGAAAATATCCGCGGGATACTCACCCTTTTCCGATAGAATACGGTTCTGGATTGAGGCCATGCGATGTGATGCCGTGACCTGTTTCCACGCATTGTGGTTTTTGATTATCATCGCCTTGCGCCAGTAGAGGTAGACATCCTGGAGCGCTTTGGACAGCGCCGCGTCACGGCTTGCAGCTTGCGCCTGAAGTTGATTTACTGCGCCGAACGGCAACAGCGCGATAGCCGTCAAGAGAATTAATTGCATCCGTTTCACGCTTTCCATTGGACAATAAATCCAGCCGAGGGCAAATCTTTTCTCAGCGCCATCCCCCTACGGCGTAATTCGATACCCATGAATGCACTGATCAAGGCCATCCCGGTCACGGCACCCCTGAGCGAAGAACGCGAACGCGAGCTGCTCAAGGACGCACAATCCTACGTTTATCAATCCGAAGACGGATTTGAGCTCGTCGCGCATTGCTTTTTCCCGGACAACCACGACCCGGCCAAACCCACTCCCGCCATCGTCTTCTTTCACGGCGGTCTCTGGGACGTCAGTATGACCACCCAGTTTGCGCCCCATTGCATGCACTTTGCCAGTCGCGGCATGGTCGCGGTGGCCGTGGAATACCGCGTCAGCTCGAAACACGATTCCACCCCCGACGACTCCTTCGAAGACGCCCAGATGGCCATGCTCTGGCTCAAGCACAACCACGCCATCCTCGGAGTCGACCCCAATCGCATCATCGCAGCAGGTGCCGCCTCCGGCGCCCATATGGCCCTTTCCCTCGCCATGCTTCCCGAGGTGATGGAAATGGAAGGCTACAGCCCGCGCCCCTTGGCGGTGATCGGACTCAGCGCCATCGTCAACACGACCAAAAAAGGCATGGAATTCGATCGCTTCCCCGATCCCAAGAAAGCGACCCAAAACAGCCCGAGCAACAACATCCGCAAAGGCCTGCCGTCGACCCTGCTCATCCACGGGAAACTGGACACCATCGTCCCCCACGAGCACGCCGAAAAATTTGTCAAGATGATGAAACGCAAGAAGAATCCGTGTGAACTGGTCGATTTCGAGGCGGTGAACCACAGCTTTTTCAACTTCAACGTCAGCGCAAAACACTTCGAACTCGCACTCAACTCCATGGACGCCTTCATCACCAGCCTCGACTGCCTCGAGCCGATGGATTACGTCTAAGGATGAAATTTGAAGAGAGGTCAGCTGGCCGAGCCTACAAAACTCCGCCACATGCACCCCTCCCGGGTTAATGATGCTCGGGTTGACTCCGCGCCCGGCTCCGCCAAGTCGATGACGGGCAAGCCGCTCCGTCGATGCGGCACCCCATCTGCTCCTCCGCAGATGGTTTTATTGATCCGCCGCATACGCCCCCACCTCTGTAAAATTGGCTAGTGCGGCTGGCGTTCGACCCCTACGGGTTCTCGTCCCGCGGGCTTTGC
>JARFRT010000297.1 GCA_029287105.1 Akkermansiaceae bacterium
TTGCCGGTGGGGATCATTTTGATAGACCCGTCCTCCTGCTTCTCGGTTTCCAGGCGGTGGTGGGTGACGACGGCGCACTCGGTGGCGAAGCCCTCGGCGTGGCCGGCTTCTTTTTCGAGGTGGGAAAGGGGAATGAGCAGAGGGAAGTAGGCGTTCTGATGGCCGGTCGCCTTGAAGCGCACATCAAGTTGCTGTTGGATAAGTTCCCAGATGCCATAGCCCCACGGTTTGATGACCATGCAGCCCCGGGTTTCTGAGTTTTCGGCGAGATCGGCGGCACGGATGACTTGTTGGTACCACTCGGGGAAATCGGCGGCGCGGGTCGGTTCGATAGCTGTTTTTTGTGGCTTGGCCATGTCGGGGTTTGATAAACCACAGAGCAGGGCAATTCACAAGTGCGATGTGTGACGATGTGTGAGATCCTCCACACGGGGTTTTGTGTGTGCCGGGCGAGCGCCGGTGAATCGATGACTTCACAATGGATACACGTAAAAAAAAGAGCCGTCTTTCACCCTTTCTGCTGGTCAAACCACGGTTGGATTTTGTAGCGTCAATGAAACTAAGGTCATTATGAAACGCTTTAACCACAATCTACTGTTTTCCGTTATCTTGTTAGGGGTTGCCTCATCGGCGAGTCCCTTGCTGGCGCAGAAGTTTAAAGTCGAGTTGGATAAACCTGATTTTGACGATCTGCCCTCTCCCGAGGTCGGGGGCAATACGGGCAAGAAAAATTTCAAACCCAAGGACTGGCTCGAGGCTGAGGTGAAGTTCAAGGTGGTGTCGAGCCAGAAGGATCTCAAGTTTGTCGATCGCGTGACCATCAAGTGGTATGTCGCCGCCGACAACCCCGACGGCAAAGGGTATGTATTGTTGGAAAAGGAGATCAATCACATCAACGTGCCGGTGGGGGAGGATGTGTACAGTTCAGTCTATCTCTCGCCCACGGCAGTCAAGCGCATCAGCGGCAATGACCGCGCCGGAAAAAGCATCCTCTCCCATGTAGGTGGGGAAGTGCTTGTTAACGGCAGCAAACCCGAGGGTAACTCGGGCTACTTTTCATCCAAGGGTAAACCCGGATGGTGGACAAGCGGCAAGCTTTCCCGCTACAACAAAATCCCTCTCCGGAACAAAAACGAGACACCCTTCAAGTTCCTCTGGTGGGATCGCTATGCGGAAATCGAGGAGCGGAAGTAGAAAAGAAGAAAAGACCTTGCCTAACAAGTGTGCTTGTCTAGAAACGATCAAAACGCATCCCTTCCCCCTACTCTTTTAAACTCCTTAATTTCTTATTAATCAATAATCATGGCAGAAGCACAGGCTACCGTCGCGCTGAACATAGGATCCCAGCGCATTTCCATGGGGGTGTTCGAACCCTCGAAAAATGGAGGGCTCATCCTCAAAAAATACGACTCGGCCTCCATTCTGGCTGACCCGGCTGCGGAAATGGCGCGTTTGCCCCAGATCCGGGTGGCGGTTTCCGAGTTGGCCGAGAAGCTCAGGATCGGGAAATCGACCAAGCTGCGATACTCGATATCGGGCCAGTCGGTTTTCACGCGTTTTATCAAACTACCGCCGATCGAGGACGATAACATCGAGCAACTGGTTGCCTTCGAGGCGCAGCAGCACGTTCCCTTTCCCATCGATGAAGTCATTTGGGACTGGCAACTCCTCGAGAGTGGCAGCGGCGAGAAAGAGGTCGCCCTGGTCGCGATTAAAGGGGACGCACTCAACGACATCAACGATGTCGTCCTCGATGCCGGAATGGGAACCGCCGAGGTGGATGCCTCTCCGATGGCCCTTTATAATGCCCTGCGCTACAATTACCCCGAGTTGGAGGAAACCACCCTGCTCATCGATATCGGTGCCAAGACCTGCAACCTGATTTACCTCGAAGGAAACCGCATGTTCACCCGCAGCGTGGCGGTGGGTGGTGCGTCCATTACCACCGCGATTGCCAAGGAATACGGGGTGAACTTCTCGGAAGCCGAGTCGCAGAAATGCTCGAATGGCATGGTGGCACTCAATTCGGCGCACACATCCCAGATGGACGAGCCGACGGCGGCGCTTGCGACCGTGATTCGCAACGCCCTGGGCAAGCTTCCCGCCGAGATCGCCCGCACGACCAACTACTTCCGCAGCCAGCACGGCGGCAAGGCGCCCAAGCGGATCTTGCTTGCCGGGGGGGGGGCCAACCTCCTCCACATTGCCGAGTTCTTCCAGGAGAAGCTTCGCCTGCCTGTCGAATTCTTCAACCCTCTGAAGCGCGTGTCCGTCGGCAAAGGTGTGGATGTTGACCAGATTGCCGCCGAAGCCCATCTTCTCGGCGAGTTGGTCGGTCTCGGTCTGCGCGGCATCGGCAAGGCGTCCCTGGAGATTGACCTTGTCCCCGATGTGGTTTCGCGTGAGCGCGATGTCGAGCGCCGTAAACCGTTCCTCGTGGCGGCATCGATCGTGCTCCTCCTCGGTCTCGCCGTATGGGCCTGGTCCAATGTCTCGCGCAAGACGCAAGCGGAGGATGCCGTTGTGGATATGCAAGGCAAGGTCGATGAAAGGCAGCTTTATGCGAAACCCTTGAAGGAACTCGCCAAACAAGAGACCGGGCTGGATGTCATGTCCAAGCAACTGGTCAATGCCCAGAGCGCCCGTGTTTTTTGGGTGGATGTATGGGATGATTTGGCGCACCACTTCGCCAGCGATGTGGTCTGGCTGGTCGATTACGATCCCGTGGTTGGATTCAAGCTGGAACTGGTTGCCGAGGGCGACCCCGGGCCTGTACAGTCGGTGATCGCCAGTAACTTCAACGGGGTCGAGTACGGAGACTCGGCGCTTTCCCTGATCAGGGTCGAAGCGCCCCCGGTGCCCTCGAGGCGCGGCGGATCGAATCGTGCTGCTCCCGCGGCCGTCAAGCCGACGATCAATGCGATTCGTGTCAAGGGCTTCTGGCGCACGGCCAATGGCTACAGGGAGGTCACCAAACTCATTGACCGCCTTCGTTCGGGTTCCAATTACTTTGATGACGTTCTGCCTGCGGAGAAGATGATCGTTTCCCTTCCGAGGGCTCTTGACGAAGGTGCCTACGCGGCCCCCTTCGAGCTTATTTTGCCGCTGAAAAAAGCCATTCCGGCACCCGAGGGAACCAAGCGTTCCCGCTAGCTTGTATCCTGTCCCGGTTCTCACTTATCAATCATTTCAATCAGTTACGATACTTATCACAATACGACCATGAGTTGGATTCAGGAAAATAAATTTGTCGCCGGTTTGGCGGCGTCCACGGTCGTCGTCGGGGGCGCGATCCTCTTTTACGGCAATACCCAGGGGGGTGCCTATGACCAGAAGATGCTCGAATATGAGGAGCTCAAGGGCAAGCACACCTCGCTTGAGAAATCCAAGCCCTATCCCGATGCCGGCAACCTCAAGAAGCGGCTGGATGGGATCAAGCAATACTCGGATGTGATTGATGGCGTCCGCACCGCCTTGATTAAATACCAGCCAGGCAAGCTCGCCTCGCTGACCCCGGAGCAATTTAGCGACGCCCAGGTTAAAACGGAGAAGGAACTGCGGGCGGCCTTTGAGGCCGCAGGTACGACACTTCCCGACGAGTGTAACTTCGGATTTGAAAAATATGCCGATGTGCAAGCCAAGGCAGGAGCCACAGCCCACTTGAATTACCAGTTGGGTGCCATGAAGTGGCTGCTCGGCAAGCTCGCCGAGGTCAAGCCCCAGGAGCTAACCAATATCAAACGTGCCGAGTTGCCCGTCGAGGCTGGCCGTGTTGAGCCCGCGCCCGCGCCTGCCCGTCGTGGCGGCAAGGCAGCTGGCCGCAAAGGCCGTGGCCAGGCCCCAAAACCTGGGGTGGTCGGAGGCAAGCCCTACGAGCTCATGCCCGTGGAGCTCGCCTTCACGGCGAGTGAGGCGTCACTGCGTGACTTTCTCAAGGCGGTGGTCAATTCAGGGGACTATTTCTTTTCCATCCGTGCGGTAAGGATTCGGAACGAAAGACAAACCCCTCCTACCATTAAGGATGCCGACTTCCCCGAGGGCAATGGCCCTGCCGCCAGACCGGTCGGACCGGATCCATTTGGCAGTTTCGTCTTTCCTGACGACGGTGCCGGCGACGACGATGGCGGCGGTGCCCCCGCGCCTGTTCCCGCGCCCGCCCCGGTCCCTGCTCCCGCGCCCGTCGCAGATAGTGGGCGCATACTCAAACAGGTCCTCGGCAGCGAGAATCTTCACGTTTACATCAGCTTCGATATCCTGCTGATCAAGGGCAGGCAGGCCGATGACGCGGCAGCCACCGCGCCGGACGCCAGCTAACAGCCGGCGTATTTTGTTTTTCCCATCACCCCTATTTTACACACTCCACAATCAACATGTCCTGGTTATCAGATAATTACGAAAAAGCAGTGCTTGGCAGCGCGGTCGTTGTCTCGGTCGCCCTCGGTGCCGTCATTTTCAAGAACAAGGGTGAAATTGCCGACGCCTTTACCGTCGAGTCGCCAAAGCCTAACCAGGAAACCGGCGTTACCGGCTTGGCTGATATCATCAGGGTGAAGGACTCGTTTGACGGGATCCACGAAGTCATTCAGCCCGACATTGACGGCCGTAAGGTCGACCTTTTCACCGGCGTCCCCTTGTTCTCTAAAAAGGATGACCGGGAGAATCCCGTGGATTTGCGCAAGAGTAGTCCCGTGCATGCCGGCATCGATAACGACTGGTGGTTGAAGTATGGAATCGACCCCGGGTATGGGGATTCGCCCGAGCGCGACCCGGATAAGGATGGCTTTACCAACCGTGAGGAATATGTGGCGGAGACACACCCCAAGGACTTCGACGATCATCCTGACCCGGTCGCCAAACTATCCGTGTGGGCGAAGGATGGGGTGAAAATCACGCAGGTGCATATCAAGCCTTCCGATTTCGGCGGTGGGCAGTTTGTGTTCAGGCTTGAGAACAAAGCGGGGGTGAGGGTCAACCGGATGGGGACCAATCCTATCAAGGCCGGAGACAACATCGAATTTTTACAGCCCCTGATGCAGAAACGGTTCAGGTTTGTTAAGATGATCCAACGGCAGGTAATGAAGAGTGGCGTCATGCAGCCTGTCAAGATCTGGCAGATTGAAGACCTCAAGCCGAATAAAAAGGGGGTGATCTATGAAGTGGACCGCCAAGGTCGGCCGGGGATTCAAGACATTACCGTCGAGCTTGTCCTCCTCGCCCTCGGCCAGGGTGGTAATCCCTTCAAGGTTGAGGAAAACACCCGCTTCTCGCTGCCGTTCGACGCGAATGCCAAGGAAAAACCCTATCTGCTCAAGAGCGTGGATACCGAGAATAAAACCATCGAAGTGGAATACACACACAGCGACGGAACGCTGAAACTCCACACCATGAATTTTAAATAAGACCACGAAGGTCGCCGCCAGATTGACATTGCGATGGAAACATTCGATGTCCGATTGCGAAATAATCATAAAAAACGCTTCACAAACCACTCACAAATCGCCAGAAAACATACACACCTATTATCAAACTCAATTATGGAAACCACACCTATGCACTCACCTCTAATCGGCAGAAGCCGTCCAGTCAGCCGAAAAGCGGCTGTTCTGATGGCCTTGGCTGCCGCCATGCCTGTTGCCGTCACTGTCGCCCATGCCGGCGGGACTTCGAGTATCGCCCAGAAAGAGATCGCGCGCAGGGCTGCTCTTGTGGCCGAAGCTGACAAGGCACTCCTGCTAGGTCGCGCCGCCTTTGCCAAGAAGGACTTTGAAGAGTCGGTGAAGCAGTATCAGATTGCAATCAGCCTGCTGCCTCCCGGGCCGGCGCTTGCTGACCGCCGCCATTCCTACACCTGTCTCTTATACACATCTCCGAGCCCACGAGACAAGATACACGATCTCGTATTCCGTCTTCTGCTTGTAAAGGGGGGGGGGGGGGGGGGGGGGGGG
>JARFRT010000341.1 GCA_029287105.1 Akkermansiaceae bacterium
GGCCAACTCGATACTCGAAACGCTCGGGTTACCAGTCTTGGAGGGAAGGTAGTGGCTTAAGGCATGTTGGATCGGAGCGATCCCCAGAAAGGCAACGCCCGCCCCGAGTAGCACCAAACCTAAAGCCACAACCCGCCCCGCTGTGCCCGAAAAGCTCGTCCGCGCCGCGTTCGCAAAAGCGAATGCCGCGACCATCGCGGACGGAAAACCGGTCACTTTCATGTGCAAGTACCCGCCGGCACTCTGGAAAGACATACCCGGCTCGGCCAAACTTCTCGGACAATGCGAACGCACCGCGAAAAGCTGGTACGATGCAGCGGGCGGCGAAAAAATGAGTGCCCACGACAAGCAGGATTTCGCACGTTTTTCCGACGGCCCCGGGAATCGATAAGAAACCCTCACCCTCGAGCAGGCGATCCAGCCTGGAAGCAAATTCCCAGCAATCAATCAGAATGAGCCGGGGAACAAAAAGTAACCGGGATCCTAATTTTCAGCCCGAGCCCTTTGCGGGGAGTTCTTCTCACGGGGACTTCCTCCGCACGGGGAAAAGGATCTTGTGTTTCTTGATGTTTCCGATGCGGGTGCCATCGTTGAATATGTTTATTTCCCGACGGGTGGGTCGGAGCACAACAGTCGAGGCACTCAACATTTTCCATTTTTTGTCTTCGGAATGATAGAAGCCATACATGATGGGCATGTTGGTTGGTTTGGCCAGAACCGGCGCTTTGTAAATATTCGCCTGTTTCGGGGCAACGGTCACATCGGTATTGCCTAATTTGACCCGGATATGGGTGTTACTCAGGTTGATGAAGAACCGGTCTCCGCCTTTGAAGTCCGCGAGATCCTGAACCTTGGTTAGAAAAATGAGATCGCCCTTGGGCTTCGGCAGAGGAATCAGGACGATCAGGGCCTCGCGTACGCTCTCCGGAATTTTTGCCTCGGCGAGGACGAGATACTTTACCTTTTCCGCATCCTCCGGATCAGGCACTTCACGGACGATCCGGATGACGCCACCGTCAGGAATTTTCACCGGCTCACTCGCCATGTACTTCGGCAGTTTGAGTTCGGTGAGTTTTTCCCCACTCATTATCTTGACCGGGTTTTCGAGACCGTCCGGGATGGATGTGCAGGCAAACCAGGCGGATCGACCGGAATTTCGGCGTGCGTCGCCGCCAGAATCGGACTGGGCTGCCAGTGGCAGAATTCCCGAAAACAAAAGACAAAGATAACCAAGGGATTTTTTCATCATGAGGGTAGTGATAACAGAAGACCGAATGCCTAGATCTCGGACTGGTTCAACCAACGAAAACTCACAATTTTGATTTTTCTGCCGAAGCGGCGGTTGTCGGGTGTTAGCTCGCTGTCATCGATACTGGAAAATTCGCCCCCGGCATCGACCCCACGGGCAGGGACGTCCGGATCATTGCTGGCATCGGAATACTCGGGGATGCGTTGCACAATCGCCTCACACCACGCCCGGGCGATGACCTTGCCCTTTTTATCAAGCGCGTCGCCGTAGGTCCTGATGCGGAAGGTGTCGTCACGCACCGACAGCGTGTTGGCAATGGGCCTGAGCAGGTCGGACTGGATCACGTATCCCGGAATGCCGGCGAAGCGGGAGCCGACCGCAGCCTCAGGTGTGGCAAACGCGTGGTTGCCCAGATGGCTGTCCTTGAGCATGAAGTCAGAGTGACTCTTAAAGCTGTAGTTGATGGAGCCGGAATCGGGGCTGGCATCATCATAGTCAATCGCAGATTGCAGGGCGCCCATGACACCCAGATCATCGTTGGACAGGCGGCGGTTGATGAATTCCGAGAAATTCAGGAAAGGACCGCGCCGTTTCACCTGCTTCACGCACTCCTCGGCGAGCTTGCGCAGTTGGTCATCATCCAGGAAACGCACGCCGGACCAGGCCTGCATGCCGTCATCCCGGGAAATGCCAAATTCAGGGTCGATGCCGTCCTGGTCGGTGGTGGCGGTGCTGAAACGGGAAAGGGCGATCCGCTTGTCCGATGGGATAGCGACCGGCTTCAAGGCTCCGTTTGCATCGCGATAGACGACCTGACGCTCGCGGATGCCTGAAAAGAGTGCGTGCCAGGCGTCCACCGAGGTGCTGTTGACGTTGAACATGCCGTCCACCATCAGGTAGGCTGCGGCGGCGAGGTAGCCGTCGGTCGCTTCCAGCTCTGCCTTCACCTCATCGGATGAACGACCCCTCAGGTAAGGAATGTAGCGCGAATTGGCTAGCTCCTCGCCATCGGCGAGCTTCTGTAAATTTTCACCAAGACTTGCACTTGCGGACGCCCCGGGGCGTGTCTGGTCGGCCAGCGAGGACACGAAATAGTCATCCCAAAGCGCATCGTTAAGCAGCAGCACGTGATCCCAGTAATCGCAGTACGCCTTGGTGTCCGTCGCGGTATGACCCTGACTACTGTCATCTCTGTTTCGCAATTCCATACTGACGGAATTGTTGAGATACTGATAGACTTCGGTGCGGGGGATCATGGGATGGAGGAATGAATTGCCGATTCCGGGGCCGGTGACACCACTCTGATAGGCTGTGGCTTTCGCCTGCGCGAGGTAGAGGGAGCGACCGGACAGATCAACCGATCTTCCCCTCGGCACGAACCCTCTACTCCATTCTGAATTAAGAGTTTGAAGCTCTACCCAACCCGGATCAATTTTCATCGCAGCGAAACCTGCGAGGCTTCCGATTGGAGCGGTGGGTAGCTCAAGGCTCGGAACAGCGGTGACTCTCTCGTCGATCCCCATGATCGCGCTACGTCCCAGGTGATGAATAATGTCATCGACATCCTTTCCCGATCCGAGCAGAGAACCGAATCTGAACTCGTAGGGGGAATCAATCCTCTGCGTGTGCCCGATGGTTTCATCTTCCGAAATATACAAGCCTTTTCCCAGGTAGAAGGGCGGGGCTTGGATCCAGTTGCGACAACGCCAATCCTGCTCCCAGTTGATGGTGTCATAATCGTGATCCCCCATTCCCTTGATCACTAGCTGCATGTATCCGACCGGAAGGAGCGCCCCGTCAAAAATCCATGGAGCGGGGTTGTTAGGCGGTGTAATCGGTGTGTGATATTGCGAGGTGTTCAACCAGTCGACGTGCTGATTAAAGGGTATACTGGACCTGGGATGGGGGTTGCCGGTAGGTGACCAGAACCGGTAGGTGACAAAGGAGGCAGGCGTGTTGCCATGCTGGTAATTGAACATGTGATAGAGTTTGTAACCGAAGTTGATATCAAGCTTGGGATTTTCCGAGGCCGCATAGCCTCCCCTCCGGTTAACTCCCGACGCGTATGGCAAACCGCCGAAAGATTGAGGATCAAATCCGGGCGGCATCGGAAACAAGTAGTCGCCTTGAATCGTTTCTCCTTCGGCAGAAAAAATTCGGAACTCGCCGGGCTTGAAGACAATATCTCCTCCGTCGCCCGAAATGACCTTTGCCATTTCGTCATTGAACAACATCTTGATTTCGTCTGTGACAAGAGTGTCACCCAAGTAAAACCGACCTCGCATAGGCTGAGCTAACTGCAAGTAGGTTCTCGAGGACAGCGTCGCACTGGGCACGCGCATTTCCACGTTGTAAGGATTCCAATACACGAAAATAGGAGAGGCGACATAACGCAGATTGAACTTTTGAGGGTCTGAGGTGGCATCGGTCTTCAAGCTGAAGATATAGGTCAGATGACTCAGAACGGGAAATCGTGTGTAGGAATCCTGACCGTCCCATGCCGAGCTATAGGTGCCGACATTGCAGTCGGTGTACGGTTTGGAACCTGACCAACTGAGTCCGGGGCTACCAGCGGTTCCGCCCTCATTGGAGGTAGCGTTAACCTCATCCGGTGCCAGCGCGTCACTGTCTTGCCGGTACATCCGGTAGAAATGCCGCATGCGTGTCCATGGGGCGAAGTGGCGATTGGGGAGCACGGCTTTGCCGGCAATCTCAGCACTCATCGGCCGGATCGAGGGCTCGCGGATGTCCCCCGGCACGAAGCGATAGAGATCAGGCAGGTCCAACTTACCCTTCTCGAAAAGCAGGCTCAGGTCCTTCTTGAGGTGGCCGGTGCGTACGCTGGCCAGCACCCCCCGGCTCGATGCGGTCAGATCAAAGAAATGTTTCTGCACAAGATCCGCGGCGATGCCGGCGGGACGGAGCGACTGGCGTGTGCCGAGCTTGTCGCTGATGTCGGCATCCGCATCAATACCATCGAAACCCGGCAGAGCACCCACGCCGACCTCGGCGGTGTCACCTTGGGCGGTCTCCCAGTTGTCGGCACTGAGATCACGCGGTTGCTTCGCCAAATCGATCCTGGCCTTGTGGTTCTCCGGCCCCATCCACCACGCGCTGCGGCCGGTTTCCCCGATCCTGTTCAGGTAGGCGCGGGTGACTTGTTGCGGGCTGCTTTGGGCGGTATCACCCAGGCTGCCATCGCCCACCAGCACCACCGAATTGCTGTCGTCCCATCCGCTCGGATTGACCGGCGCGTC
>JARFRT010000378.1 GCA_029287105.1 Akkermansiaceae bacterium
GCCCTGCCCGTGCTCGAACAAGAACTCCGCGGCGCCATCGAACATGGATTCACCCCCAACGAACTCGAGGAAGTCAAAGCCAACCTGATCAATAATTACGAACGTGCCGTCAAATCGGCACCAAGTCGGAAATCCAACAACCTCGCATCATCGCTCGCCAAACATATCCACAGTGATGCCGTCTTCTCCACCCCGGAGGACGATCTCGCCATCCTGCGCGAAAACATCGCCAAGGTCAGCCCGGAAATCTGCCATCAGGCGCTCAAAACGTTTTGGGACACCCAGGACATCACCCTCATTCTCACTACCAACACAGCCGTGGATGACGGTGACACCATCCTGACCGATCTCTACCAGAAAAGCCGGGAAGCCATCGTCACAGCACCCGAGAAGAAGGACACCATTCAGTTCGCCTATGCCAACACGGCCGACGTTGGCGAAATCACCCGGCAACAGCACATCAAGGACCTCGATTTCTCCCAGATCACCTTTCACAACGGATGCCGCTGCAATTTCAAGAAGACCGACTTCAACAAAAACTCCATCTCCCTGACCACCCGCGTCGGCGGCGGTAAGCTTACCATGCCGAAAGACAAACCAGGCCTCGACCTGTTTGCCTCCTCGATCTTCTCCGCCGGTGGACTTGGCAAACATAGCGCCGACGACCTCAAACGCATCCTCGCCGGGCGCAACGCAGGTGTCGGGTTCCAGGTCGGCGACAATGCATTCACCCTCTCGGGTGCAACCACACCCGACGACCTCGAGCTCCAACTCCAGTTGCTCTGCGCCTACCTCACCGACCCCGGACTGCGTCCCGAGGCCGAGCGATTGTTCAAATCCCAACTTCCCGCCATCTTCTCGCAGATGAAGCACACTCCCGCCGGTGCCCAGGCGAAAATGACCGCCTTCCTGCGCGGAAACGACCCCCGCTTCATCTTCCCCACCGAGGAACAAGCCCAGGCGCTCACCACCGGGGATGTCGAAAAATGGGTCGCCCCCGCCCTGAAAAACGACTACCTCGAGCTCTCCATCGTCGGCGACTTCGACCCGGGAACGCTCGTCCCCATCCTCGCGCGCACCATCGGCGCCCTGCCCCAGCGGGCCAGCGCCAAGCCCGCCTACAGCGCCGAGCGCATGCTCGCCAACCTCCCCGTGCCGCCCGCGGAAAAACGCTACACCTTCGAAAGCCGCATCCCGACGGGCACCGCCATCGTCGTCTGGAAAGCCACCGGACTCACCAAGGACAGCATCACGACCACCCGCCGCCTCGGTGTGCTCAGTTCCATCCTCTCCAACCGAATGCGTGAAAAAATCCGCGAGGAGCTCGGCGAGGCCTACAGCCCCTACGCCGGTTTCCAACCCAGCGATACTTACAAAGACCTCGGCTACTTGCTCGCCGTCAGCCCCGGCAAACCCGAGCAGGCCGAACGCATCGGCAAACTCATCATCGAAATCGGCCACCAATTCGCCAGCGATGGCGCCACCCAGGACGAACTCGACCGAGCCATCGCACCGCGCCTCAGTGAGCTGAAAAAAAGCCTGCGCCAAAATTCCTACTGGCTCGGCACCGTCATGTCACAATCGCAACAACAACCTTACCGCCTCGACTGGGCACGCACCCGCGACGCCGATTACCAAGCCATTTCCCTCCAAGAAATCAACGCCCTCGCCAAGCAATACCTCGGCAACAACAACACCTTCCGCTTCGAGATCATCCCGCAGTAACCTTCCCGCCATGCAGCCCCACCGAACACCCTGCCGAAAAAGCAAATTCCTCGCCCACGCCCACACCCACGCGACAGCCTGCCTCAAGCCCGGCACATTCGTTGCGATCCTGGTATTGGTTGTGGTTGGCTGCAAGGATACGCAGCCGCAGCCTGCCGACGATCGCGATGTTTCCTCCGCGGAGTCGTCCGTACCGGATTTCCAGGATGAGATCCCCGCGTCGCCCAGCACGACGATGCCCGATGCCATTCGCGACGACTACTGGCACAGCGAATTCCAACGGGTCAATCAGGCGGTCGCAAAGGCCGGGCAGGAACACGCGGAGAAGGCACAGGTCGTTTTCTTTGGTGACTCGATGACGCTGCGCTGGTCGCTGATGAAGGCCGAAGGCAAGGCCGTCTGGCAGGAACGCTTCGCCAAGTACAACCCGATCAATATGGGCAACTCCGGCGACATCACGCCGGTCATGCTGTACCGGGTGACGCATGGCAACCTTGACTTTGCCCCCGGACGCGAACCGCGCGTCGCGGTCCTGCTTTGCGGAACGAACAACTACGCCGTCAAGCAAAGCGACGGCGGAAAAGTGACATGGGATTTGGGCATCGACACCCCGCCTGGCGACGTGGCCCACGGCGTCCGCGCGATCGCCCAGGAATTCCGTCGCCGACTGCCGGGCACGCGCGTCATCCTGCTCGGCATCCTGCCGGTGAAGGACCAGACGAAGTGGAGCAAGTGCATGGAAACGAACCGGATCAACGCGAACTGCCGCTACCCGGAAGACGAAGTGGTTTTTCTTGATTTGCAGGAGCATTATCTGAATGCGGACGGCTCGCTGAAAGCAGGCCTGTTTGTTGACGGCACGCACCTCACAACCCGCGGCTATGCGGTGTTGGCTGACCAACTCGAGCCAGTGATCGAGCGACTGATGAAGCTGGGCCCGATTAAACCCTGAGCGGCTGATGTTTTTCTGATCCGCCGCGTGTGAAGGCCTGTGTCGGAAACACAGAATTGGACAGTTCATCCACCTGTCGTGGCAGGGATTGAGGGATTTCCTCATGCGACGATTCATCCCTGCGCCCTTCACAGCTCGCGAACAAAAAAAAAGCCCGGCTTTTTCCTTTGGGGAAAAAGCCGGGCATAGAACTGGCAACGACCTACTCTCACAGGGCCTATCGCCCCACTACCATCGGCGCAACGATGTTTCACTTCCGGGTTCGGAATGGGACCGGGTGGTTCC
>JARFRT010000385.1 GCA_029287105.1 Akkermansiaceae bacterium
ATCATTAGAAATCTTTCTCGCAACACCACAGAATCTGAAGTTAAAGATCTCTTTGCGACGTTTGGTGAGGTGAAGTCTTGTGATCTGGTGATGGATAAAATGACAGGAAGATCTAAAGGCTTTGGTTTTGTGGAGATGACCAACCCCAAGCATGCGAAGTATGCGATCAAGAATCTGAATGATAAGACCATCGCTAATAGCCGTATCCGTGTGAAGGTGGCCGAAGAGAAGTAGTCAGCACGCTCGTAAGGAGTCAGAAAGAGGGTTGCGGGGGAAAGAGGGGCAGGATATCGATGGGTTGGACGCAAGACGGGCTGGCTGAAACGAGGAGTCCGGTCACAGGCTCTCATGGAGAGTTGAAACGGCGGATTCGCTTGGAATCACGTTAGATTCGAATGTAATCCCCTTACCCGCCGTACCAAGAAAAATTTCAGCAACGGGGGTTTTTGAATGATGTTGCAAATGGTGTTTATATCGGATCGAGAACCAGGGTGCGGCCATCGCCGAGCGGGATTTCGGTTGGTTGCCAAGCGGTGCTTTGGTCATACTGTCTGGCATCATCCCCTACAGGCTTCCGTTGCTGATTGAACCAAGTGGGGTTAGGTTCGTCATCGGGAACGCTCCAGCCGCATTTAGGCGGCGAATGGTGAAAACAAGATCCGAAGGAGGATCTTGCAGGCTGGCATGGCCAGAGCGGAGCGCCGGCAATCCATTTCTTGATGACCTGCCAGGCTGGCTCGACGGGTTCCATGGTTTCGATATTGAAGGGCGGCAGCGGTTGCGCCGGAGGAGCTTAAAGCCTCCCCCGACAAATCCGTATTGTTAAAAAACCCAGAAGAGCTTAAACCCTTGGCCGCTACTCCCCGAGGTCGAGCAACTCGTTGTAGCGTTCGATCGCGATGGCTTTGCCTGTTTCCTCGTCGACGTCGACGATCGCGCCACAGAGCCGCACCTGACCTTTGGCGACGGGAAAGCGGGTCGGCATCCCGGTTTTGAACCGCCACACGATCGAATCCACGCTGCGGCCTAAGACGGAAACATCCGGCCCGCACATGCCCGCATCGGTCAGATGGGCGGTGCCTTCCGGGAGGATTTTTTCATCGGCCGTCTGCACGTGGGTATGGGTGCCCACGACGGCGGACACCTTGCCGTCGAGGTGCCAGCCCATGGCGATGGACTCACTGGTGGTCTCGGCGTGAAAATCGACAAAGATCACCTTGACCCCCTCATCTTCGCGCAGGCGTCGTGCCTCGTCTTCGAGCCGGGTAAAAGGGTTCTCCAGGGGTGGGTTCATAAAGGTGTTCCCCTGCCCGTTCATGACGGCTATTTTCCCCTTGGCTGTTTCGAGGACAACACTACCATTGCCCGGAGTGCCCTCCGGATAATTGATCGGCCGCAGAAGGCGGGGTTCCGTGGGAAGATAGTCGACTATTTCCTTCTGATCCCATATATGATCTCCTGAGGTCAGGACAGCAATACCACAACGCAACAAATTGATGGAAATTTTCGGAGTGATCCCCCTACCCGCCGCCGAGTTTTCTCCATTCGCAATGATAAAATCGATTTCCTTCTCACGTTTTAATGATGGCACGCGCCCGATCACAGCCTTGCGTCCCGGCTCACCTACAATATCACCCAAAAATAGAATGCGAATCATGCGGCGAGTGAATCACAGCTCAACGCATCAGCCAACTCTTATCCTCCTCCAGCCCATCACCCCTTCCAGCCATGCCCGTACCCTCCAATCACAACCGTAGACTTCGCTCCATTATCCTCGTTCTTCTGATGCTGTTGCTCGCGGCGGGGAGCTATATTTTCATCCAGCACCGCCAAGCAAGGCTGGCTGACGGCGATAGCACCGCCGCTGGTCCTGCTCAGGCAGATGATACCAGCGTGGTTCCCGCCACGCCCGGTGGCCATGATACCACGCTGGCCGACCTCGGAACCCGCCCCGACTGGAGCACGCTCGACCTCTGGCAGGAAACCATCACCCGCGACGACTTCCTGCGCTTGCTCACCGAGGTCTACACCGTGGGCGATGCGTGGAAGCGTTATATCCAGGTCAATGCCGATCACGCCATCATCCGCACGGACACCCGCAAGCAGGACGCGACCTACCGGCTCAAGTTTTCCCACATCATCAGCGAGGCATCACCCAACAGAAACTGGAGCAGCGCGGGCGACCTCGCACCGGGGACAAAGGAAAAGCCGCTCGCCGGAGTCCACATCGCCATTGACCCCGGCCACATCGGTGGCGAGTTTGCCAAAATCGAGGGCCGCTGGTTTCAAATGGGCGACCACCAACCGGTGATGGAAGGTGAGATGACACTCACCACCGGAAAGTTGATCAAAAACAAGCTCATCGCCTTGGGTGCGAAAGTCTATCTGGTCCGTGGCGCCAACCAACCGGTCAACCCGCAGCGGCCCGATTTCTACCGTGCCGCCGCGGTTGCCAAAGCCCGTTCCCTCGGCAAGCTCGACGAGGAAACCATCGGGAATTTTCAGAAGAAATTCTTTTACCGCACCGGGGAGATCCGCGAGCGTGCCCGCCGGGTCAACCTCGCATTCAGCCCTGATCTTGTGCTTTGTCTCCACTACAATGCCGAGGGCTGGGCCGACCCTGAGAACCCGTCATTCACAACGAACAACCATTACCACGTCCTGCTCCACGGGGCATTGACCAGTGAAGAAATCGCCCACGATGACGAACGCTTCGAGATGCTGGTCAAAATTCTCCAACGGACGCACGATGAGGAAAAACCCATCGGCATGTATGTCGCCCACTCCCTGGGATTAGGCACCGGGCTCCCGGCATACGAATACAGCCCCGGCACCTCGCGGGCGGTTCGCATCAAGGATGTCCCCGGCCTCTGGGCCCGCAACCTCCTCGCCAACCGCCTCTATCAGTGCCCCGTTGTCTTTCTCGAACCCTACGTGATGAACAACAAGGAAGTCCATGATCGCGTTCAGCTCGGCAACTACGAGGGCACAAAACCTATCAATGGTGTGCAAAAAAAATCCATCTATCATGAATATGCCGATGCCGTTGCGCTGGCATTGAAGGAATACTACCTGGACCACCGCATCATCTATCAGCCCGAGGCCGAGTAGACATCATCTTCGATGCATCACTGCCGTAAATCTGTTGGATCCGGTCGAGGTATCTCTGGGTTGAATCGTTGGCACGCGGACGCCTCTTCTCATTTTCCAAGGCGTTGATCAGCGCCCGGTACTTGGTGAAATCCCCATCGACCACATCGGACTGCGTGATGTAATACCAGTCGAGATAATCACGGCCGCGCTCACCGGATTTCTTCATCTTCAGCCGCACATCCATGAGCTTGGCCAGTCGGGGTTTGACATCCTTGGCCTTGCCAACGATGAGCTCGCGCAAGATCGCATCGTATTCCACAATCAGGGGGCGGCAAACCGGAAAACAACGATAACTCAGTCGCTCCAGCTCGGCACGCGCGCCGGCCACGGCTTCCAATCGCTCCGCCGGCTTCAGCTTGACAATCTCCGGATAAGCGTCGATCCCGACGGCGACAGCGGAGCCGCTCGCATCGCGATAACGGAGCCTGAGCACGCTCTCCAGACGTTTTTCCGTTTCTAAAATTGAGTAGACCTGGGTCACTCTGGCGGTACCCAGCTCCAACATCTCGAGGTTGACCCATTTTTCCAGGCTGTTGCGGGACTTGTTCATCCCGGGAAAATGCTGGCGCATCAGGTTCTCTGTCTCTCCCTTGAACGTGGCCACATCTGCGAGGTAGGCCGCCATGCCGGCCCGGCCACCTGGCTGGCGCAGCAATGAGTTGACCATGGCGCCGGCGATCGCACGAAAAGCCAATGGCCTCCTCCCATCCATTTCCCGCCATTGCCTCTCACTGGCATCAAACACCTTCTGCAAGGGCAGAATCTCAAAATACGGCAATTCGGTTTGGTAGATTCGTTGATCAGCCTGACCGCTTTTGATATCGAGAGCCTCGAGCATGCCGACAATTAACCACGGCTTCACCAACACCCTTTCGCCTTCGTCCACCGCCTGCCCGTCACCCAGGCCACGTTCATAGAGGAGCACCTCCATGAGGTGATAGCGGAGCAACTTGTAGTCGACCCCCTTGGCCAGGTGGACGTGTAGCCTGAGTTGGTACTGGCCGTGCAGCAGCTCGATCCGACTGACCACGCTGCGCGGCTGCTCGGCATCCCCTTCCATCCCGTGAAGCTGGATGATCAGCGCGTGCTTCATCTTCCGTCCGGGCTCGTTGCAAAGCTTGCCGAGTTTCACCCGCATGGCTTCTGCGAGGGAGGCAATACCTCCACGGGTATTCTGGTTGCTGCCCACGACGGATATTTTCCCAAAGCGGGAAACCCCCGCTTTGGGGCTGTCCTCAAGGGTCGGCGGCGCAACGGTTTTAGCGGGCCCGGTGGCCGGCAATGGCTCTGGGTCGGGTGCAAGCCGGGCGTCCTGGGACAGCCCGATCGACACGGTGCCCAGCCACAACAACCACGGCATCACACCACTGGCGAGCTTGGCATGGCACGTTGGGCGAATCATCATCTTTTGTCCGGCTTTCTCGGGTCGAGGGTGATTTTCCCCTCCTCGACGCGGATATCGAGTATTTTTTGGTCGTAGTACGGCTGCAGTTCATCCTCCAGTTCCTTGGCCAGATTACTGAATGCCGGCATGATCAGACGGGCAAACCCGCCTGGCGCGCGCACCTGGCCAATCTGTGATGAGTGCCGCTCCATGCTGAAGCCCTGTTTGCTGCGATTGAATTTCATGAAAAGCGACGCCACGTGCACGCGCTTCTGAGGAAGTTCGCGTTCGATGATCAGCTCGATTTCGTCCTGTTTAAAATCCACCCAAACTCCGCGCAATTTCACGAAGGGGGCGAGTTTGCCGCCCTGCTTGGCTTCCAGCCGCTTGCTCAGCCACGCGTTGATTTCCTCTTCACGGAAGGTAATCGGGTAGTTCCGTTCAATCGCCGTGGCCAGTCTCAGTTTCAAGAGGGGTGCCGCAATCGCCCTTCCGTTGAGGATCTCCCCCCGGCCTGCAATGTGATCCATCGAGTAGCTCTGGATCGCGGGGAAAACTTTCACCCCGGCGATATTGGCGTCAATGACCGCCTTGCTGACCTGGTCCGGTTCGCCCGCTGGCTGCCACAGGAAATAAACGTGCATGCCGACGTAAGCCATCGCCGTCAAGAGTAGCAGCAAAACCAGCCGTTTGATACATCCGCCCCTCTTTTTGGGCTCCGGTTTTTTCTCTTCTTTGTTTTTACCCATGTCCCGTGTAGGATTAGCAAATCCACCGCAGCATGGAAAGCACCGATTCGGATATCCACACCCTCACTGAATCGACTTGCATCCGGAGCACTTGAGGGAGAAAATCCATGCAACTCCAAGCCTTATCCATGGTTTCATCATGTGTTACCCTGAACAAGCACTCGTGAGCCACTCTGTTTCCATACGCCTCAACCTGCCTGCCGCCGCTCTGCCTGACACGTCTATGCCCGAACCTCAAGTCCCCTCATCCGATGAAAGCGTGGACGCCTCGGCCAACGATGTGGACGTAGCCCTGATGCTCCGTGTCGGTGACGGCGACGAGACCGCCTTCGAGGAGTTGATCGAGCGCCACCAGAAAGCCATCATCGGCACCGTGGCCAAGATGCTCGGCAATGCCTCCGACGCCGAGGATATCGCCCAGCAGGTTTTTATCCGGCTCTGGAAAAGCGCCCCACGCTACCAGCCAACCGCCAAATTCACTACTTTTCTCTACACCATCACCCGCAACCTCGTCTTTAACGAAAGCCGGCGCCGTAGCAGGAAAAAGGAACACTCGTTCGACGAGCGCCAAGACGACTTCCACCTCCAGACCCCGGACCCGCAAACGGCATCACCGGATGATGAGATCCTCAACAACGAGCTGCAGCACGCCATTGACCAAGCCATCGCCAATCTCCCCGAAAAACAACGGCTTGCCGTCATCCTGCGTCGCTACGAAGGGATGCCCTACGATGAAATTGGCCGCGTGCTCGAACTCACCATCCCCGCGGTCAAAAGCCAACTCTTCCGCGCCCGCAACATCCTGCGCGATGCGCTCCAAAACTATCTCGACCACTGATTTCCTCCTTCCCACACAGAACCGAACGACTTAGAACTCCCCCATGTTACGCATTTTCACGCTCCTTGCTCTTCTCCAGCTTCTCACGACAATTCTAACAGCCGAGACATCGGTCGGCACCACCCTGGTCGCATCCGGGTTTAAGAAGCCGCTCTGGGCCGGATCCCCCCAGGGCGCCAACGACCACCTCTGGGTTGTCGAAAAGGAGGGCATCATCCGCACCCTCGACCTCCGCAGCGGCAAGAAACACGATTTCCTCGATATCACCGAGCACATCAAGATCAAGGGGAACGAGCAGGGACTGCTGGGACTTGCCTTTGAAAAAGACTACCTGACCTCCGGACGCTTTTACGTTAACTATACCAACCTTGATGGAGACACCGAGGTCTGCCGGTTCACGGCGCATGGTAAGGACAAACGCCATTGTGCCCCTGCCACACGCGAACTCCTGCTCAGCATCAAACAGGACTATAAAAACCACAACGGCGGCTGGATCGGCATCGGTCCGGACAACTACCTCTACATCGGCACCGGCGACGGCGGTGCCGGCAACGACCCGAAAAGGCGCGGCCAGGACCTGTCGTCCCACCTCGGCAAACTCCTGCGCATCGATGTCTCACCCGAAAAGGGCTACCTCATACCCGCCGACAACCCGTTCAAAAACAAGCCCGCAGCCAAACCCGAAATCTACGCCTACGGCCTGCGCAACCCATGGCGCTGCTCGTGGGACAGAAAAACCGGCGACTTCTACATCGCCGATGTCGGCCAGAACCACTGGGAAGAGGTCAACTTCATGCCCGCCGGCAAGGGCGCGGGTGCCAACTACGGTTGGCGACTGCGCGAGGGCTACGTCGCCACCCCCGCCAAAAATGTCGGCGGCGCCAAACCGAGCGATACCATCGACCCGGTCTACGTTTACGCCCATGGCAGCGGCCCCCGCGAAGGCGTCTCAATCACCGGCGGCTACGTCTACCGCGGACCCATTCAAAGCCTCCAGGGTAAATATTTCTTCGCCGACTTTGCCAATCCGCGCATCTGGTCGTTCGAGGTCAAAAATGGGAAAATGACCCACTTCGAGGACTGGACAGCCCGGCTCAAGCCCAGCAGTGGAGCCATCGGCACCATCGCCTCATTCGGCGAAGACAACGCAGGCAACCTCCTCATCGTCTCCCTTGATGGGAGCATCTGGCGAGTCAGCGCGCAATAGGCCGTACTCCATGAAGAAAGCGAGATCGCTCATTGGGCATCCGGCCCGGGCCCGGCTCCAGATGCCGGCCCGTACCCATTGATGAAATAGACCGCGCACCCGAGCACGGCAGCGGTCAGGCCTCCCCAGAAAAACACCCAGCCACCGACCAGATCGATCGTCGTGCTGTAATACCAGCCGCAGAGCAGGCTTCCCAGAAGCCCGCCGACACCGCCGACCATTGTCCCGAGCAACGCCTGCGCCTGACTCCGCATCCCGGGGTCGACCCTGCGGTCGACCAGCATCTGCCCGGTCACGTAGTAAAACGTGTAACAGGGTCCATGTAAGGCGATCCCGAGCCACATCCAGCCCAGGCCGCCAGTCCAGCCGGAGAAGGCAAACAACCCGTAACGCGCCACCCCCAGCGAGAGCGCCGCGACCAGCACCCAGCGCAGTCGGCCTTTCGCCAGGAGGCCCCCAAGCATCAGCATCGCCCCGATTTCGGTGATTTGCCCGAGCGTCATCGAGGCCGTGGGGTGCCCGTCGCCCAGTTCCTTGAGTTGGATGGGCGCATACATATAAAATGCCGCCAACGGTATCGCAAAAAACACCGAGGTCAGCAAAAACACCCGCATCGCCGGGTCCCTGAACAGGATCAGGGCGTCCAGCCCGAAGTACTTCCTCCAGTTCGGCTTGCCCTGCTCCAGTTTCCCCTGGGGCCTGGTCTCGGGCATCAGAAAACATACCAGCCCAAACAGCACCCTGACACCCGCGGCCGCCATACCCGCCCGTGGCGAGCTATCCCAATCGAGCCAACTCACCATCACCCCCGCCATAATCCAACCGACCGATCCCCACACCCGGAACAGGGGGAATTTTTTCTGGGCACCCGTCACATTCGCCAGGGTCACGGTCGAGAGCAAGGCCCACATCGGCGCGGCGATCAGGGCGTTCGCCGATTGGAAACCCAGGTACATCCACGGCCCCCAACCCATGTGCAAGGAAACAAAGGCCATACCCAGAAATCCGGCCCCGACCAGCGACAGCGTGCCCACCAACTTCTGGGCGGAAAACCGGTAATCGGCCATCGACCCGAAAATCAAGGGCGAGAACAGCGCCGCCAGCGGCCCGACGGCGAAGGCATACGGCAGCACCCATTCGATTCCCTGGGCCTTCAGCACATTGGGCAACGACGGCAGCCACAGACCGGGTGCCAGGGACAGCAGGAAAAACCCCACGCCAATCCACCAGGGCCGCCCCGGGCGTAATTTTGGGCGCGTGCCGGGCAGGGGGGGGGTGTGAGCGCCCGCGGCGCCGTCTCAGCGCGCGGCTGCGAGTGAGAGTTTGTGTCCGGG
>JARFRT010000390.1 GCA_029287105.1 Akkermansiaceae bacterium
ATCCTGAGGATGCGAGGTTGAAGGCGTGTTCGAGGCCGACGAGGTCGCCACTTGGACGGAGGGTCTCGAAGCTGGCAGACTCTTTCTGGAGCTGCTCGGGATCGTAGTTGACCGCCTTGATGGAAAGACCGATACGGCGTTCGACCTTGTCCACCTTGATCACGCGGGCTTCGATTTCGTCGCCGACCTTGATGACATCCTTGACCTTTTCCACGTGCTCCTCGCTAAGCTGGGAGATGTGGATGAGACCGTCGATATCGTTCTCGAGGTTAACAAAGGCACCGAAGCTGGCAATCTTGGCAACCGATCCCTTGACGAGATCACCCACCTTGAAGTTACCTTCGATTTCGGACCATGGGTCGCCGTCAAGCTGCTTGATCCCGAGGGAAACACGCTGGTTTTCCTTGTCGATGCTGAGCACGATGGCCTCCACTTCGTCGCCCTTCTTGATGACTTCGCTTGGGTGGTTGATTTTGCGTGTCCAGGAGAGGTCGGACACGTGGATCATCCCGTCGATACCTTCCTCCATTCCAAGGAACGCGCCGTAAGGAGTGAGGTTGCGCACCTCGCCTTTGACGGTTGCCCCGATCGGGTACTTGGCTTCGAGTTCGTCCCATGGGTTCGACTCGAGTTGGCGGACACCGAGCGAGATCTTCTGCTCCTCGATGCTGATGCCGAGAACGACGGCAACGATTTCCTGGTCGAGTTCCAACACATCGCTGGGGCGGTTGATCCGCTTGACCCAGGAGAGTTCGGAGACGTGCACAAGTCCTTCGACGCCGGTCTCCATCTCGATGAATGCACCGTAGGGAAGAAGCTTGGTGACTTTTCCGGTGACTTCGGTTCCGATCGGGTAGCGTGCCTCGATGTCCTCCCATGGATTTTCCTCCATTTGCTTGAGTCCGAGTGAAACGCGCTCCTTCTCACGGTCGACGTCGAGGATAAGCACCTCGAGCATTTGGCCGATGTGAAGCAGGGCGGATGGGTGGCTGATGCGCCCCCAGCTCATGTCGGTGACGTGAAGCAGACCGTCCATGCCTTGCAAGTCGACGAAGGCACCGAAGTCGGTGATGTTCTTGACCTGGCCCTCGACCTTGTCGCCAACCTTGACGCTTTGGAGGAAGAGTTGGCGCTGTTCAGCACGCTCGCTCTCGATCACCTCACGGCGAGAAAGAACGATGTTTTTGCGGTCGTCGTTGACCTTGACGATTTTAAATTCGTAAACCTTGCCGATGTACTCGTTGAGATCTTTCGGCGGGATGATGTCGACCTGTGAACCGGGGAGGAAGGCTTCGACACCGACGTTGACCATGAGTCCGCCTTTGACAGCGCTCTTGATCTTGCCTTTGACAAGTCCACCCTCGTGGTAAACGGCAACGATTTTTTCCCAGTTTTTGCGGTGGGCGGCTTTCTCTTTGGAAAGCACGACCATTCCCTCGTCGTCTTCGAGCTTCATGAGAAGCACTTCGACTTCGTCGCCCTCTTCGATTTCCTCGTCTTCGAATTCGGCGGTTGGGATGGCACCCTCGGATTTGTATCCGATGTCCACGAGGACAACTTGGGGTTTGATGGCGATGATGGTTCCGTTGACAACGGATCCTTCTTCGAATAAGCGGAACTTTGAATCAATCAAAGTTTCCAGTTCTGCTGTAGCAGTAGTCATTTGGTTATGTTTTTGGGTTAAGGTTAGGTTCCTTGGTTAATTTCTTTCCATTTAGCCTGCTTCCGTCGTTCAACTTGGCAGGTGCCCCGTGGAATGCCGGTAGGAACGGGGCGCCAACACCCACCGGCAGAAAGAAAATCAGAGGCGGGAACTTAGCCAAATACCCTGATTTGGCAAGAAGAATACGGAGTTTTCTGCCATGAGGCAAAAAGACCTTACCTGCTTATTACAAGCGAGTTACGCAACTCCACCCCATTCCCTGCAGCCAAATCACGGTCCAGACTCATCCAAATCCGTATTTTCACCCGCCTGCCATACCGTTTTTCGGCGCTTTGGCGGAATTACCGCCTCATTTCCACAGGCGCAAAAAACAGGCCCCTCGCGAAGAACCTCCAAATGAAGCCCCCCTTGGGCCGGTGCCATCGAGGGCAAATCACTTCCCGAATTTCCGGTCGAGTTCGTTGAGCGAGATATGGATCAGCGTCGGTCTGCCGTCGGGTGTGCAATAGGGCAGGTCACAGGCGAACATGGCGGCCAGCAGGGTGTCGGCATGGTCGATCCGGCACGGCTCGCGCTTGCCCGCACGGCGGGCCAGGCTCGCGGCAAAGGACTCGAAAGCCATCGCCTTGCCGCGTCGTGTCCCCACGGTGGCGCTGAGTTCGTCGACCAGTTCCAGCAGGAACGCCCGGACATCGGACACCTTCAAAAAGAAGGGGAAACTACTGACCTTCACCGTGCTGCCGCCGAAGGCCTCCACGGTCATACCGGCCTCTAGAAAGTGCGCGGCGTGGCGGATCACCAGGTCGGCGTCGACGGCGTCCAATTCCAACAACTCAGGGACCAGCAAGCCCTGCGCTTCGACCCCGCCGCCCTCGCCCGCCTGGGACCCCTTGATGAGGTCTTCATAAACAACGCGTTCACGCGCGGCCACGGGATCCAGCAATACGACCCCCTCGTCCCCCTCGAGGACGATGTACCGGTCGTGCAGTGGGCCGATGAGATTAAACTCAGGCCGCTGCACCAACTGGCCACCCGAAGTGTCCGTAAGTTCCTCCTGCTGTTCCGTGCGATGGGGGAACCGGGGTGGATTCGACGGGCTTGCCGATGCCCCGGGCGTGGACGGAAGCGGCATTCTCTCGTTTGCCACTGGTTGGGGCGAGTTCTTTGCCTGGACTGGTGGAGGGCTTAGCGGCTCAACGGCCGAGGCTGGCGGCTCAACGGCTGGGGCTGGCGGCATCTGAACCGGCTTCGGCCTCAATGCCGTCTCCACCGCCTCCGCCACCAGGCTCCTTACCTCGTGGGGTCGGTGGAACCGCACTTCGCGCTTGGCCGGGTGCACGTTGACATCCACCAGGGTCGGGTCCATGTGCAGCCACAGCCAGGCGGCGGGATGGGTGCCATCGACAATGGCGCCGCGGTAACCGTCCCGCAATGCCCGCGACACGGCGGGGTCTTCGATCGGGCGTCCATTGAGAAACACGAACTGCTGGCGCCTGCCCTTGCGCGCAAATCCCGCCGGCAGGAGGTAACCACGCACCTTCATTCCGCGGCCGTGGAACTCGGACACCTCCATCAGTTGGGCCGCCGACTCCGGGCCGGCGAGTCCGGAAATACGCACGCGGCAATCGCGGGTGCCCGCGAGGTCAAACACGGTGCGCCCGTCTTTGATGAAGGTGAAACGCACCTCCGCCGCAGCCAGGGCGTGCAGCCGCAACTGGTGCTCGACGTGGGCGGCCTCGGTCGTTTCCGCACGCAGGAATTTACGGCGGGCCGGGACGTTGAAGAACAACTGTTTCACCTCGACACACGTGCCCTCCGGCACGCCCACCTCGCGTACATCCTTGAGTTTACCGCCGTCGACAAGGATTTCCGTCCCCCCCATGCATCCCCGCTCCCGGGTTGCCATGCGGAAGCGCCCGACGCTGGCGATGCTGGGCACGGCCTCACCCCGAAACCCGAGTGTCATGATCGACGCCAGCTGATCGCTATGGCGTAGTTTGCTGGTCGCATGGCGCTCGAGGGAAAGCATCGCGTCCTCACGGCTCATACCGCAGGCGTCGTCCGTCACCCTGATTAACGCGGCGCCACCACGCTGGATTTCCACCGTCACATGCCGGGCTCCCGCATCCAGGCTGTTTTCCACCAGCTCCTTAACCACACTTGCCGGGCGCTCCACGACCTCACCCGCCGCCACCTGGCTGGCGAGGGTGTCATCGAGGATTTTGATTCGGGGCATGATTATTGGTGCATTTCTTAAAAAGATTCGCTGGCTGTGCGGCTCCTCGCTGGTTAGCCTCCGGCGTGCCCCATGATGGCCTGCCCGCACACCCCGCGGCAAGCCTACACAGCGCAAACTTCGCCCATCCCCATTTTTTGACCCGAACAACTCACTTTACCTGACCCGTGCCCAGAGACCCACAACCGACATTCATGGAACGTATGGCCACCCGCCGGCCACCCTATTTCTGGTGGCTGCTCGCCATGATTCTTGCGGCATGCTTCTCCGTGCTGTGCTGGTCGCTCTGCATCTCAATTTTCAACAATCCTGAAGTCCCGAGGAATTACGAGATTTTGCGTAAGCTCGATCGGCTGCCCGAGCACAAGGCCTACACTTCTCAAACCGCCCCGAAGCACCCGACCGGCACTCCGCAAACCCTCAGGAAAAGCCACTTGGGATTCAGTGATTCAGAGTTAGAAATAATCAACCGGAGTCTCCTGCACAGTTACCTGACAAATTTTCGGGAAAGCACGTTCTGCACCTATTTGGAAGGTGACTATAAGGTCACCGGCTCACGCAAGCTTACCAAGAACGACCTGATCAGTGAGGGCTTTGCGGTGCAGTTGCGTGCCTATATTCAGCCGGATGAATACAGTGAATCCGCCCCTTACCCGGTGATTGCGGAAATCATCTTCCCCACCCGTTACTCCGATTCCTACAAAGCATTCCACAAAGGGGATATGCTTGAACTCGGTATTACGCCGCATTTTGCCTCTCTGCTTCACGTCGGAAAAATCGAGCAGGATGATGATGACACCATTGTGGTCGTCACCGCGGTGAGTTTGGCGAGCCGTCTGCGCCCTCCGCACGAGGGTCCCTTTGATCTGGTGCCCCCCAAGGAGCTTCATCTCGGCGCGAGGTTCCCGTTGTTCGCGCTTGAGAAGTAATCCGCCTCAGCGGCGGGAAAGGATCACAATAAAAAAAGCCCCCACCCTGCTTGAGGATGGGGGCTTGAAATGGGGTTAAGAGGTTGGAAACCTCTTCCACGTTTCCGGTCAGTTACCGTAGACGGCCTCTTCACAGAGCACCTCCTCGATACGGAGGAGTTGGTTGTACTTGGCGATCCGGTCGGAGCGGCTCATGGAACCGGTCTTGATCTGGCCGGCATTGGTCGCCACGGCGATGTGGGCGATCGTGCTGTCCTCGGTCTCTCCGGAACGGTGGGAAATCACGGAGTTGTATCCGTTGACCTTGCCGAGCTCGATGGCATCGAGGGTTTCCGTCAGGGTGCCGATTTGGTTCACCTTGATCAGAATGGAGTTGGCCACGCCGAGATCGATGCCCTTCTGGAGGAAATCGACGTTGGTGACAAAGAGATCGTCGCCGACGAGTTGGACCTTGTCGCCAATCTTGTCGGTGAGGACTTTCCAGCCATCCCAGTCGTTTTCATCACAACCGTCCTCGATCGAGTCGATAGGATACTTCTCGCAGAGCTCGGCGAGATAGGCGGCCTGCTCTTCCGAGTTACGCTTGGCTCCGCCCTCGCCCTCGAATTTGGTATAGTCATAAACACCGTTCTCGAAGAACTCGGATGAAGCACAGTCGAGCGCAAAGGTGATGTCTTTACCCACCACGTATCCTGCTTTCTCAACAGCGAGAGAAACGGTATCAAGTGCGTCTTCCGTCCCGTCAAAGGTAGGCGCAAAGCCACCTTCGTCACCGACGGCGGTACTGAGGCCACGGTCGTGGAGCACTTTCTTAAGATTGTGGAAAACCTCGGCACCCATGCGGATCGCCTCTTTGAAAGATGGCGCGCCCACGGGGCGGATCATAAACTCCTGGAATGCGATGGGTGCATCGGAGTGGGAACCGCCGTTGATGATGTTCATCATCGGCACGGGCAGCACCTTGGCGTTAGGTCCGCCGAGGTAGCGATAGAGAGGCAGACCGGAAGCCGCGGCCGCGGCGCGGGCCACCGCGAGGGAAACGCCAAGGATGGCATTCGCCCCGAGGTTCTTCTTGTTCGGCGTACCGTCGAGCTGGATCATCGTTTTATCAATGAACGTCTGATCGGTAGCGTCCTGTCCGATGAGGACCGGGCAGATTTTCTCGTTGACGTTATTCACTGCCTTCAGAACACCTTTACCGAGATAACGGTTAGGATCTTCGTCACGGAGTTCACATGCCTCGTGCTCACCGGTGGATGCGCCGGATGGCACAGCAGCGCGCCCAAAGGCGCCACCTTCGAGGATGACATCAACTTCTACAGTCGGATTACCACGGGAATCAATGATCTCGCGGCCAATAATGTTGGTAATGGTCGTATTTGACATTCGTTTTTTTAGTTAGGAAAGGGACAGAGGGTCGAATGTGGGATCAAAGCGTCACAACTTACATCCGAGCCAATTATTATGAAGGATTATGCGTAGGCCTTGATGCTTTTCACGGTAAGGGAACGGTATTGCTCGGTCTCCATATCGCGCACCTCGACCTGGTCTCCAGGCTTGCTACCCAAAAGGGCCACACCGACATCGGAAAGATAGGACACGACGTTCTCCTCGGGGATTGAATCCCAGGCACCCAACACGGTGTATTCTATCTCCGTGCCGGAATCATCGGCAAGAGTGACAAGGGTACCGATATTAACCGCCGAGGTGTCTGCTCCGATAAAGTCCGTGGCTTGCACATGCGCCAGGTCTTTTTCAAGTTGGAACCTTTGATTGGCGAGCATGGCCTGCATCTGCTTGGCAGCCTTGTATTCAAAGTTCTCACGCAGGTCGCCGTAGGAGCGCGCGACCGAGACCTCCTTGATATTCTCGGGGATGCGTACTTTGACCAAGGTATCGAGTTCGGCCTGACGGCGATCGATGCTCTCGCGGGAAGAGACGACGCCTTCAACCTTCTTCTCGAACTCACCGGAAACGAGGTCCTGTGTCTCCGGGCGGGCCTTGATGACGCGCGCCATGAGTGACTTGCGGTCAAGATCGGTAAAGACAGGACTCTGGTAAAGCTTCCGGCCAAACTGACGGGCTTCGGCCTCACCGGCTTCAGAAAGAAGATCGCTGATCAGCGTCTTGTCACTGGTCAAGAGGGTGCGGAGCCGGGCACTTTTGCTCGGTCCGTCTGAAACGTGATCACGGTCGAGCAGGTTGATGATCGAGTTGCCTGTCTCAAAACTGAATACATCCACTGCCGACTTCTCGCGCTCACGACAAATCCAGATCAGGGCGTCAGGTCCGAGGCTGCGGTTGGCGATCGACTTTTTCAGGTGGTCCTGAAACTGCTCATCGGCACCGTTCTCCAGAAGATAGCGGGCAATTTCAGTGACTCCGCGCGAACCTACGCCATCGAAGACTTTCAGCATTTCCTCCGGCCATGTTTCGCCGAAGGCATCCGGGAAGCTGTGGAAAATGCTGCGCTGCGTGGCAGCAGAACGTCCTTTGAGGCTCTCGATCAGGCGCTCTTGTTCGGTGGTGATGACATCCGCCAGGCGAAGGTCGCTGTCGGCCAAGGCCAGGCTGTCAAAATGGTTGATAATCTCATCCCGGGCGACCAGAAACTCCAGCACGAGGCTCAGGTGCAACTTGCGCCCCTTGAGGCAAAAGGCATTGATATCGTTGATGAGAGATTTGATTTGTGATTCGTCCTCATCAAAAACCGCCAGGTTCTTGCGGATGTTTTCAAGGGCCTTGATTTTGACTTTGGGGTCTCTTGAGTCGGTGAAATCGGCCACCAGCATTTCGGAGGGGCTCTGTGAGTCGCCGCGGAGGATCAACGGGTCCGTGCGCTTGCTCGGCACGGAAAAGATATGGCTTTCGCGCAGTGCCTTCTTGGCCCGCTCCCACCACTTTTTGTACCCTTCTTCCGGCACCACGCTACCGCTGAGTTCGCGGTCAAGCTGGTCGAGCATCATGCTGCCGCCATGGCTTTCCAGCGTGCGCTTGACAAGCTCGGCGGGATCGCTGTCGACGAGATCGCGCAGCTCCTCGATGTTATCGAGCTTGCGGGCACTGAAATGGCCCGCGTCGAGCCATTCGGTCTTTTGAATTGCAAACTGCAGGGCCATCTCCTGCTTCGGTTGTTTTTCGAAGTCGATGACGACCTTGCCTCGCGGCAAATCCCAACTTTTTACTTTCCCGGCACCCCAATTTTTATGAGTGCAAAAATTTCCTGGGGCTATCTCTGATAATCTCTCCCCCACGGCTTGCGGGATTCTTCCCGCCTCGACAAGCTTCGCTACGTCTGGATGCATGGTCGCATCATGGAAAAACCAGAGACGAAGTGCAACCCTATTATCTGATTCTCTTAAATCAAGTTAATTATCTCCTACCCCGCCCCCCGATGCCCCCCCTGCAATACGCGACTTGGGTGTCGGAACCCGACGCACTCGAGGCAGGCGGCGCAGGCGGACGGATTCCTCCAAAGACCGCTGTAGAATAGGCAAGCGGCTGCGCCATGCCAAGGGCACCCGGGCAATATCCGAGGCATTTGCCACGGAGGCATTGTAGGTTTCCTCACCACGGCTTGATTCAACGTGCAGCCATGGTTCACCTTCGCGGAAAGTCAAGGTCGCCGTGCCTGTGTTGTCGCTAATCGATGCTGATCGATCTTCATAGCTGATCACCCTCATCGGGAGTGACGGGAGCGCGGGTAATCGCTGGGCGACGGCGAGTGCTTCCAGGGGAGGTGCTAGGACAGGTCTGCCTTGGAGCAGAAGAACCGCCTCCTTGGCCTGCCCGAAATGGAAATAACTGACCTTCACACTATTCCCCGGACGATGGAGAGACAGTAAAACCATCATCTGGCTTTCGTTAATCAGTATCTGTTCGTCGAGTTTCCAAATAATGTCCATTGGCTTGAGTCCGGCGACATCGGCAGCGCCACCTGCGGTGACGGTCTGCAGTAAAAAGCCACTGCCACGCGGCAAGTGGGGCAACTGGGCATACACCGCTCCGCTGGGTTTGGATACCGTGATGCCGAGTTGCACTTGCTTTTCAGCCGCAGGGGCGGCAACCACTCCGGGAATGGCTCCGGGAATGGCTCCGGCAACCACTCCGGGAATGGGGGGCACGGGTTTATCCGTCTGCGCGCAGATGCTTGCTGTGCATGCCGCAAAAGCCAACAGCGTGCTACGGCATAACCGGGTTTGACGCACTGGGATGGTATGGGTATCCATGAGGATGGTTTACTAGAATTGTGTTACGGGAATGGTAACGACTTCCTGCCTGGGTTGGCGCAGGGTGATGATCGTTCCGGTTTGGGCATCGCGCACTTGCTCCTCGTCGGTGACGGAGTAGCGGTAGCGATAATGCGGATTACTGCCGTCACGGGGGATGATCAGGCCATCCTCGACACGTCCGTCGATCCGGTTGGTTGATTTGAGGATGACAAGTTCTGAAGCAGCCAGTGGATCACCCGGTGAAGCGGTCGTTGTGAGCGAGGGGGAGCTATCGTCCTGATCGAGCCACATCATGGTGGGCACGGTGAGCACGGCAAGGGCTGCGGCGATCTTTCTCCATGGCCAGTGTTTTATTCTGGAGTGGATGTTTGCCGTAGGATTTCCGCCACCGCGCATCTGGCTTTGGTGTGGTTCAACGCCCGCCAGTTGGTCGATGGCCTGCCCCAGCATGGCCTGCCCGTCCTCGCTGATGGAGGCAGGAGCCAACTGGCGGAGTTTATCCTCGATAGTCGGCGGTCTATCCATAGCGTTGGCGTTTGAGGGTCTCGAGTTTGCGTTCAAGTTGTTCCAAAGCATAGCGGTATCTGGATGCCGCCGTGTTCGGTGAGATGGCCATGCTTTCGGCGATCTGGTTGAAGGTAAGTCCACCCCAGATTTTCAGGGTGACCACTTCACGGAGTTTTTCGCCGAGGCTATCGACCGCCTGGCGCAGGGTGACGGCATCCTCGTCGTCCTCCGCGCTGGTGTCGAGCCAGTGGTCATCGCGATCATGCAGGAAGACCACCGCCTCCTCCTTACGTTTTTTACGTCCCTGTTTTTTGCCATGATCCATCGCGACAAACCGAAGCACGGAATAAGCGAGCGGCAGGTCGGGCGGCACCTGGTTGCGTTCCTCCTGGTAGTGCCAAAGGCGGATCAGGGCATCCTGAATCATATCCTCGGCATCCTCGCGGCAGGAACAACGCTGGCGTGCATAGACATACAAGCGCGAACTGTGCTCATCGAGCCAGCCCTTCCAAGAGGAAGCGTATTGCCTTGCCTGTTTCTGCGTGATGTCTCCCATCTGGTTAAATAATGCCACATTCAGAGTGGTTTGTCTGCAATTTATCAGGTATCCGCGCCCTGGCCTGATGCCACCATCGAGGCGATCGCACCAAAGACGTCTTCGGCACAAGTCACTGGATACCCCGAATGGCTGATCAATACCGGTTGTTCGGATGCGGGTACGCGATCGCGCCCATGCGACCCCTTAACCAGCCCGGCATCGAGCGGAATGACGTCCAGCAGGGCCCGGACCCCCAGTTTTTTCTTCAGCAAAAACGCTGCGATTTTGGCCTGAGGGAAAGCAATCGCCGGGTCGAGAAACAACTCGACGGGGTCGTAGCCTGGCTTGCGGTGAATATCAACACAGCGGGCAAAGTCCGGTGCCAGGGCATCGTCATTCCAGTAGTAGTAGGTAAACCAAGCATCCGGCTCCGCCACGGCAATCAAATCCCCCGCCCGCTCGGCGGCGACGCCATCAGTGTGTCCCTGCCGGCGCATCGGCGGCCAGATTTCAGAGGGCACCCTCACCTCCTCGACCCCATCGGTTGCCTCCAGCAAGGCGAGGACCTCGTCGCGGATCGAGGGATCGTTCACATAGACGTGTGCGATCTGGTGGTCCGCCACGGCAAAAGCCCGGCAGCCACCGCAGTCGAGTGTTTCCAACCCGAGTTCATTCTTCACCTGGATCCATCCACGTTTCCGGAACTCACGGTTGAGGTGAATGCAGCGGTCGACCTTGGAAATCCCGTATTCGGATAACAGCACAACCTCGATGTCACGCGACTGAAAGAAGTCAATCAAGTCGCCCACCACGGCGTCAATGGCACGCAGTTCGGGCTCCACCTCCGGCGCGTCCGGGCCGTATTGCTGCAAGCAATAATCAAGATGAGGAAGGTAGACGATATTCAGGGTCGGCTGCTTCTTCTCTTCAATCCACTTCGCCGAGTCAGCAATCCAGCGCGATGAGGCGATCCCGGCAGCAGGCCCCCAAAAGGCCGGGAAGGGAAAATCGCCCAGGTCGGATTTCATCTGCTCGCGCAGGTCCATCGGCTGGGTGTGGATGTCAAACACCTTTCTTCCATCGGCCGGATACATCGGCCGCGGTGTCACCGACCAGTCGGCGGACGAGTACATGTTGTACCACCAGAACATCTTGGCACAGGTAAACCCCGGATGCTCGCGACGGAGGTGGTCCCAGATTTTCTCCCCATGCACGATGTGATTGCTCTGCTTCCAGAACTTAACCTCCGCAGACTCGCGGTCATACCAGCCGTTACCGACGATGCCGTGGCTTTCCGGGCCTTTGCCGGTGAGGTAGCTTGACTGTGCCGTGCAGGTCACCGCGGGAAATGCCGGGGGAAAGGACTGAATGGTCGCCGATCCCGCGAAGTTACTGATTGCCGGGGTATGGTCGCCGATAAGCCCCTGGGTCAGCCCGACGACATTGATCACTGCTACGCGTTGCATGGGATTTTGGAGTGCGGTGGCTTGGCACCGCTTTGTAGAGGAACTGGCTTGCCACATGTGGTGGGGATAGAGCACCCCAAGCGTATGGCTCGTGATCTTTCACGGTGGGTGAATACTTGAAGGATGGGGTGAAACGTTTGCTCTCTCTTTTGGTGGGGCATTCTGCGGCGAAGGAAGTGGCGCCTCATCGACGAGGAAAGCGGAGGCAAGCCTCCGCACTCGAGAGGCTATCTCCTGGTGGGGTAACGCAGTGCCGGACGTTTACTTGCCGCGGGAATGCCACCCTTGGAAGGCGACTTCTTGCTCGACTTCTTCGCCGGTGGCGCAGTACGTGAACCTGCTTTCCCGGGAAGCACTCCGTCGGCGAAGTCACGCGTGTCGGATGCCACGTTATAGCGGCGTTCCATATCGGCTTGAGCCTCATGCTGATTCGCCTCGCCACCTACGATCTTAGGTTGGATAAAGATCAGCAGTTCGCGTCGATCGACCTCCTTACTGTCACGGCTGAACAGCCGGCCAATAGCTGGAATCCGACTCAGAATGGGAACCCCCGTTCGGGTATTACGTTCCGTTTCCGTAACAAGCCCGCCGAGAACCACCGTTGAATTGTTAGGGACGGTCACGGTGGTTGAAATCGACTCAGTAACAATCGTCGGGATATCGTTCCCATCGATAATCTGTGTGCCTTGGGTGTCCTCATTGAGCAGTGAAATCCTCAGGGTTACTTCCGTGTCCGAGTTGATCAACGGCACCACTTCAAAACGCAAAAGAACATCGCGGTATTCAATATTGGTACTCTGGGAGGCAAGGCCCGTGCCGCCACTGGAAAAGGTATTGGTAGGCACCGCGATTCTACGCCCTGATGAGATAACCGCCTTCCGGTTGTTCGCCGTATAAACCGTCGGGCGGGATAACACCTTGAAGTTACTATGCGTCTCGAGTGCGTGCAGCCGGCCGGTGAAGTTTTTGATGGTTCCGTAGATATTCAATCCGGTGCCCCCTGCCTCGTTCAACGCCGTCAGGTCGCCGAGAGCTGCCGCACCGATCAAGGCACCAATACCGGTATTGATATTGCCTGCTCCATCGCGGGCTCCCCCGTCCTCGCCATCAGAAATCCTGCCGATACTTACTCCCACATCACGTTCATCCCCGAGGGTAATCTCGCCAAACACCGTGGAGATCATCACCTGCTGGGGTCGACCATCGAGCTTATCGATCAGCTCGGAAATAATGCGCAGGCTTTCCGGAGGGCCTTGCACCAGGATGCTGTTATTGAGGTTATCGGCGACGATGAGTGTCTTGCCGATCACCATCGACTCGGGCACGTCGCTGACGTTGAATTCCTGCACGGATTCCGCGCCGCTCGATCCTCCTCCGCTGCCACCCTGGCGCGAACTGCCCGTGGTGTTCCGGCTCGATTGGCTGCGGTTCTGGGTTGAGCTCGTCTGACGGCTTGAACTTCGGGATGAGCCACCTTGGGTTGACGTTCCGGAGCCGCTCACCGCTTCCAGCGCCTTGGCGGCGACATCGAGGAAGTCGCTGGCAATCATGAAACGCAGTTTGCGTTTGATGAAGTTATTGTTGTTCGGTGGGGCATCGAACTCACGGGCAAGACCTTCCACGAAAATGATATCGACCGGGCGCCCCATGATGAAAATCTTATTGAGCCGCGGGCTCGCGACGATCTGGACGGGAATGTCCTCACCTGCGGCGGTGCCACCCGATGTTGAAGGCGTTGACGATGCTTTAACGCCGGGAATCGGGGGGCGATTGCCCGTATTACTTGAAGAACCTGCGGTGGTGACCCCTGCGGTTGTCTTGCTCTGCTGCTTCGAGTTCATGATCTCGTTCAGCAGGGTGGCCACCTCCTCGGAGTCGGCGTACTGCAACTGCACCCAGGTGGTATCGACATTGCCGGCCGCCACATCGATGTAGCGCTTCTGGTTGATGAGTTTACGCACAAAGGTGGCTTTGCCGGTGATAAGCACGGCAGAGGCATTGGGAACGGGAGCGATTTTCGCCCCCGGCCCGAGGCCGTGAAGACTCTGGGTAAAGGTGCGCACGGCCTCCTCCGGCTTGATGAATCCGAGCTTCATGAAGTAGGAGATATAGGCGTCGCCATGCGGAATATCGTTGGGGTCGTCAATGATGCCCTCGAGTTCGGCGGGGCCATTCGAGCCTGTGCCCTGGGCCTTGGGAAGCAGCTTCACCTCATCGGCACCACTGGGGACAAAGACAAATCCCTCCATATCAAGCACCTTGACCAGGAGGCTGGCCGCCTGCCGGTTGGTCAGTGGCCCACGTTGGTAAAACCTGATTTCCAATGCCTGGGTGGCCGAACTGAGAAGCACCCTCTGGCCGGTATATTTCGTGTATTCATCCGCCACGTCCTGATCATCCCAGTTGCTACCATCGATGACCTGCCCTGCGGCGGCGGCTATGCCCTCGAGGCCGGCATTGCCCGCGGGCGCCACAACCTTGGCGACGGACGGAGTCAGGGGTTTCACCGTAGGCTGGGCCACAGGGGGCTTGGGCGGTTGGACGGGTTTGCGTGTATTCTGTGCGTGCAATGAGACGCCTAGACCTAGGGAGATGAGAATGGGAACGAGTGCTTTCATACGTGTGAGCTTGAACTAGAGAATAATAGGGGCAAAAGAGAGATGGTATTAACGGCCCGATCTGGGGACGTGCCGGACACGGGGGGTGGCTTTCTTGGGCGCTGTGCGTCCCGGGATGGGTGGGGAACCGCGCTTTGCCGTGCTGGAGACTTTTTTAACAGGAGCTTTGCCAGCACCTGACGGACGGACCTTGATGAGTGTTTCGTCGTAGGTGATCCATGCCTCCTGGCTTCCCTTGCGGATAAGGACTTGTGAGTTTTCGCTTGATTGGCTGTCCTGTTTAACCTTGAGAAGCTCGTACTCGCCCGAGGAAAAGCCTGGAATGAAACGGATGCGTTCTTTGCGGTTTTTTTTGTGGATCAAGGTGACGGAGTAGCCATTGCCATTGGGCCGAATGCTGCCGAGCATCCAGTCGCGCTCAAGGGGTGAATCCGCTTTCACGATGTCCGGCGTGGGTTTGATGGTAAACGGCGAACGGGCAATAAGCCCGCTGAACTGCGCTATATTCGGCTTTTCCGGCGGCTTGGCCGCTGCCACATCGGCAAGACAGACCGCGGCCAGCAAAATCGATAAAGGAGTATGGGATCGAGTAAAATGCACAGTGAATAATGGGGTGTCTATGGGTGTATAAATGCCAATGCGGCAGGTTATTGTCTGTTACGTGGAATGACGAGCTTAATTCGTGGTGACAGCTTCCTGCTCAATCTGGGGAGTAAACCATTGGGTGACCTCGAGTTCACAGTCGACACGGGTAGGATCATCACGCTGGGGGGAGATGCGAAGTTGGGTGATTGACCGGCCCTGCTTGGGGTCCTGGAGGTCGGTGAGCCAGAGGTAGAGCTCCCGGTCGGCGGCATTGCCCACGACTTTGACCCGCGCGCTCCTGTAGGCACCGGTTTCTTCAATATCCTCGCGTTGGGGGCTGGGTCGTTTCTTGAGTGTCACCTGGTTACGCAACGCACTTTTTTCGGTGTATGTGGCAAGTTCGGCGCCCACCCTTCCATGGGTCCCCTCCACCGGCGGATTTCCGGAGAGCCAGTCCCGGTCGGGGATCTGCGAATCCGCCTCCTCAAGTTCTCTCTCCATTTTTTTCAAGTCCTTGGAGCCTTTGGCCAACAATGCCTCCTTCTGCTGTTTTGCCGCGTTGAACGACGTGAACAGAAACAGATTCACAATGATGAAGGCCGCACTGACGAGGATAATGACCAGTTTCTTTTCACGGGGGCTCATCATTCTGCTTCTCCTTTCAAGGTTCCTTCGTAGTTAAATTTCCATCGGTTCGTCTTGGTATCCGATGATGCGGGCGGCAGCGACCATTCATAATCCGAGAGGGTGCGCCGGATTTTTTCCGCGTAATTGCTGGCAAGCTTCAGATCGGCCGTCTCCCCACGGATGAGAATACGTTCCCGGCTTGCCTCAAACACCTTGAAGCGCAAATCCTGACCGGGAGGGATCGCCTTGGCAGTGCGATCCAATAACTGCAGAGGCCAGTGCTGGCTATCCACCACGGGCGCCAGCTGATCCCAGTCGGCATTGAAAAGGCCGATATCGGAGTGCTCCAGCCGAACCTTCTTCAGCCTGGCTTCCTGCTTCTTCAGCGCGGAATCCAGTTTGAAATATTGGTAGCCCAGATAGCCCACAACCCCGAGGTAGAGGATGAACCCGGCGGCAATCACCAGAGTGCGTTTTCGTTTTTCAGCCTTGAGCCTCTGCTCGGTGCGCACGTCGGCGGGGACAAGTCGGCTCAAGGGGCTGGGCAGGACGGGCCGGGGTTTGGGTTCGGCGGTAACTTCGGCACCCAGCTCCTTGCCAAAGGCCTGGATGGTATCGTCGTCAGGGTCGGAATCGTGCCCTGTTGTCCACACCACTGCCCTGTCCATTTTCAGGTTTACCCCCTGCAGGCTGAGCTGGATGAGAGCCAGGCGAATGTCGCGGATCACATCCGAGCCAAACCGACTGCCGGAAAGCGACTGGAAATAGGTCAGGTGGCCGTCGTGGGTGATGGCAAAAACCCAGCGCCCAAGCTCGAGCCATAGGGTGACGACGTTCGCCCCCATGGGGAAGAATCGCGCCGAGATATCAAACTCGCTGGGAGCGCGATGTGGCATGCTGCCTTCGCTTGGCGCGGAGAGCACCACGCTGAGGAGGTCAGCCTGTCCGTCTTCGCCTCCTGCGGGAAAAACATCGGTGAGCCGGCCCGCATCCATCTCCGGGCGGATACCGGATTTTTCCAGATGCATCGCGGCGAGGTCCTCGAACATCGCCGCGTCATCGGTCTGCACCTTGAAGGGCACGGCAAGAGCCTCACGCACCGGGAAGCCCATGACGAGCCGCCCGACCGGGATTTTCTCCAGGGCCGATGCCTGCACGGGACCGTTTTCAAGATTTCTTCGGAAGCCTTTTTCGCGAGTCCCCTGCCAGAGTTCCCAACCGATGGGACCGGGAATAAGGATGACGCTGTCTGTTTTACTGCTCAAAATAGGTGGTAATTAGTGATTTGGAAAATGGGTAATGGCAAATGGCCAAATGGGGAATTGGAAATGGGGGATTTCAGGGGATGATTTCTTCCTTGCGTTCGAGGATCGCGGGTTGGCCTGTGCGGTTTTTAAGGATGAGCGTGATCCGTCGTTTGACCGTTCCGGCGCGCCCGTCGCTGACAATACGGGTGGTTGTGTCCTTAACTGTCAAACGTGGCAGCACAATTGGCTGCTGGAACTCGGAAACTCCTAGCAGGGTGAGCGCTTCCGTCAAATCCAGAAAACGTTGATCGTCCTCGGTGTCGCGCAAACGGTCCGGGCCGAGCACATGCTCGACCAGATTCTGGGCGTCGTCAATCGACACCTCGGCAGCGGCGGCGATGAGTTCGGCCTTAGCTTCGTTGACGTCCAGCTTGCCATTGCTCCAGACAGTGAACCAGTTTTTCCAGTTGGGTTTCACTTCCTCGAGCAGTTCCATGTCCTTGACCAGCCGCACTTCATCAAGATTGTAAAACGGTCGGTTAAAAGGATGATTGGGCCGACCCTGATCCTCGTACCAGTCCACCTCTGCGCCATTGAGTTCGACAAGGTCCCCGCCATCCACCCAATCGGTGAGGTTATCCACCAGGGTCTGGGCATCGAGCAGCTCCATGCCCCAATCGGTGAAAATATCGGTAAGCAACTGCTTGTCCTTGCGCATTAGGATCACATTGAGGTTAAGCCGCGCAGCCTCCGATCTGATGCGCGCTCTGTAGGAGATGTCGCGTTGCTCGTCATACCAGTCGAGCAGGGGGTCCATTTTACTGATCGCCGGGTTCACCGCAACGGCAATCCCTCTTTCGGCCACTTGCAGTGCTTCAAAACCATTAATCTGGGAAGACGCCACATCGGCATCGTGGTAGACGACCCGCACCGCGGCAAATACGGCAAGCGACAACACCGCCATGATCCAGAACACGGCAATGAGGGCACTGCCTTTGGCCATGCCTGCATCCGGTGATGAATGGGTGGATTGCGCTTTCATGATTTATCGACTGTTGCCGCCGGGTTTGGGGCGAGAATTGACCGGGCCACCGCCGGGACGGTTGGTAGAATTACCGGCGGATCCCCGGCCGGAACGATCGCCGCCCGGAGTGCCCGTATTGAGTCGGCCTTGGTCGATCGTGATGGATTGGTTACCCCCGCCGCCGCCGGGAGCGACCTCGGGCCCTGCCGGATTCTGCTGCATAATCTGTCGGAAAACAACCTCCGGATTCTGCTTGGGCACCACCCAGAACGTCTGCTCGACAATGTCAGCCGTAGGCTCAAACCGGCAGTAAAACTTCACCTGCAAGGGCAGTTGGCCATTGTTGTCCCACTCGGTGAGATACTCAAGGGTCCTGCCGTCCACCACTTCGCAATCGCACATCCAAAGATCCTCGACGAGGGTGATTACAGCGACGGGCTCGACGTCGTCATTGCCTGTGGAGGTCGAGTCCTCGAGGATTTTCTCGTCATAGAACCGAAGGACGACATCGACAAATCCGTCTCGCTGCTCGACTGTGGCCAGCTCAATGGCCTCTGCCGTCATCGGCGTCTCCCCCCAGTTGAAGGACATGGGTACATTCTGGAAGGTCAGTGTGAACAAACTGCGCGACGTTGACCCGCTGCGGGAGTCATAGCTCTCCAGCCTCAGCACTGCATTCCCCGGAATTTGCTCGAAGTGGTGTTTCAGGAGGTGAAAAAAGGCGCTGCGTTCCATCGTGGCGCTCTGCTCCTCGACCACCGTCTGGCTCAATTGCATCGAGGAACGTGCCACGCGGAAAATCATCCCGACCAGCATTCCCATCAACCCAAGCGCGATCACCACCTCCAGCAGGGTAAACCCCCTGCGGCGCAGCCTGTTCTTTGGATTGAATTGATTGCCTTTGTTCTTCATCTCTTTGCTTAAAAAAAATCAGGGTTTGTAGAGGTCGGCGTAGCGCCAGGTTTCCGCACTCTGTTTCTGCCACTCACCCTCGAACTGCCAGTGAAAAATGACCTCAATGCGAAACATCTTCTGGAGCAGTTGGCCATCTTCATTCTCCAGTTCCAGAGGCTCGACGATGGTTTCGATCTGACCGGTGAAAAATGACATTTCGTCCCCCGTGATCTCGGTCAAATCGACCGTCTCACTGCCCTCCTCGAGATTCGGTTGGCTCAGGGCATCCGTCATCGCACTGCTGAGGATGCGCTCGACCCTTAATTCGTCCTGAATCGTGCCCGCTGTCCGACTCGTCATGTGCAACGCCTTCACCAAGGAGACGGCCACCGCTGAAAAAAGCCCCAGGGCGATCACGATTTCCATCATGACATAGCCTGCGCGGAGCTTCTGACGAGCTGCCCGGAGCTTCTGGTGAACTGCGCGGAGCTTCTGACGAGCTGCGCGGAGCTTCTGGTCACCTGTGCACAGCATCTGCTGACCGGTGCGGAGATTCCGCCCGATTAGCAACCGATGCCCGTGAGTTGGTAATTTCATTCGTCCTCGATACTCATTTCCTCGTCCCTGACACTGGCGGTCAGTGGGTGCAACTCCTGGATCAACCAGCTTTTGCCCTTGCTGCAGCGGATCGAAATAGGTTCGACCAAACCGACCGGATCTAGTGTCACCACCACCCTTTTCTCCCCCTCGATCAGCTGCCATTCGTCAGAGCGCCAACGACGGATTTCGTAAGTAACCTCAGGGTCTGTGGCTTCGCTGTCGGTCATGTTTTCGAAGTCCTCACGCGGTGTTGGTTCATCTTCAAAATCGAACGCGTCCTCCTCCACCCTATCCTCAAGCATATACTGGGGCGCTATGGAAATTGAGCCTTTGCTGATCGTCAGCTGATAGGCACGCTGTTGCCGGACAGCGATATTGCGTGCGCGCCGTGCCAATGACTCGATATCACCCGATGCCTCGCGAAGTCGCTGCTCGGTTTCGACCGTGGAAATGGTCAACGTCAACCAAGTGACCAGCACGGCAATCATACCGAGGACAAAGACGACTTCCAAGAGGGTGAAACCACCGGCTTGCGTCCCTTCGCTATGGCGCCTGGCTCTATTCATCCTGACTCGACATATCGTCCTCTGTACCCTCCAATCCGTCCTTGCCCAGACTGATTAATTCAGGACGGGAACGATCCTTCGACCCCGGATATTTGTAGATGTATTCGTTGTCCCACGGGTCCCGGGGGACCTTATCCATGATCTGCGTCCAACGACGGGGACGCGGAGCCGAGCCGGGTTTCTCAACAAGGGCTTTCAAACCCTGTTGCTCGGAAGGGTAATGACCGGCATTGGTTTTGTAGGATTGGAGTCCATTATTGATCGACGAAAAATCACCATCAACCACCGTGATGGCACCACTGTCCGATATTTTTTGCATGGTAAAAATGGCACCTCCCATGATCATGGCGATGATGCCAAGCACAATCACCATTTCCAGCAGGGTAAAGCCTGACCGGACATGGTGGGAGGAAGGCGAAAGGCGGGCTGACACGGTATTTTGAAACGTTGTTTTCATAGGGATGGGAGAGGAATAATCCGGGACTGATTTGTGAATGATTTGAAAATGTTGAGGGGAACGGCGGGATGCCGGATGAATACGCAGGAATCCCGGCCTTCCTTCAAGCAATTAAACGCCTTTTCATCGGAAAGTTGTCTGCTTTTTTCGCTCAATCATTTGGCGACGCCTGAATCCGGCCCGGGTTGCCGCAATCGGGAGCCGGGCCAGCGGTCTCTTTCTGTGCAAAACACAGCTCGCGAACAAAAAAAAGCCCGGCTTTTTCCTTTGGGGAAAAAGCCGGGCATAGAACTGGCAACGACCTACTCTCACAGGGCCTATCGCCCCACTACCATCGGCGCAACGATGTTTCACTTCCGGGTTCGGAATGGGACCGGGTGGTTCC